>JAFYDA010000066.1 GCA_017545045.1 Prevotella sp.
AGTGTATCAGTATGCGACAAAATCGTGGAATGACAGATGAAAAAAGACTTGCATTATTGAATGAGTACCTATCCTCAGACAAGTCTAAACGTCGTTTTGAGAAAGAAAACGGTCTTTCAGATGGCTGTATTTTAAATTGGATTCGTATCTTTGCAGTCGAAGATAAGCCAGTATTGCCCCCACAGGTAGCTGTAACGGATATGAAGAAGGATCCAGACAAGGAAGAACTGCTTCAGGAGATTGCCCGTTTGAAGCAGGAATTGCGTTCCAAGTCGATTGACTTGAAGCGCACAGAGATGGCTCGTGATGCCTACGAGCGCATGATTGTACTGGCCGAGGAACGCTACGGCATCCCCATCAGAAAAAAATCCGGTGCCAAGTAATTACAGCCCTCGCGGTGGAGGTGAAGGTCTACAAGATCGCCCCCCTCTGCGAATTACTTGGCATATCCAGATGGGGCTACTACAAGCATGACGAGAAGGAGAACGAGGAGTCGGTCCTCATCACGAGCGTAGTGCTCTACTGCAACTATATCCGTGCACCGGACAACCTGCCGAAGGCTGGCTGCCGTGAGCTTTTGGAACTCTGCAAGCAGTATTTCGGTATGAAGTTTACGCTTGGGCGCGACCGTTTCTACGACGTGCTGCGTGCCAATGGTCTGATGTTGCGCAGGAAGCGCTACAGGCCCAAGACGACGGACTCCAACCACAGCAACCGTATCTGGCCCGACCTGCTGAACACCACGCCAAAGCTGGTGGCCAGGTATGCCGGGCAGCTGGTGGTGGCAGACATTACCTATGTCTATTGCAGTGAGGGCTTCGGATATCTGTCGCTGCTGACGGATGCCTACAGCCGCTATATCGTGGGCTGGTGCTTCCATGAGACGCTTGAGACTGACGGCCCGGTTCAGGCACTGACGATGGCCATCGAGTGCTATGTCGGCCTGGGTATCGACATCGTTGGGATGGTGCACCACTCTGACCGTGGCGTCCAGTATACATCACAGGCATATGTTGAGATGCTCCTTTCCGTCAAGGCGCAGATAAGCATGACACAGACGGGCGACCCGCTGCACAATGCAATGGCCGAGAGGATGAACAACACTGTGAAGAACTCCTGGCTCTTCAACAACGGTGAACTGGACTTCATAGCCACAGGCGGCTCCATCGCCAACTCCATCCGCATGTACAATACGGCAAGACCGCACCAGGCTCTTGACATGAAGACGCCGCTGGAGATGCTGACTGGCACCCCCGATAACCCATTGCTGAAATACGAACTGCCGCAGGCTGGAACAGACAGAGGCAATGAATCAAAACAAATCATATAACAATTTAAATATCAACGGAAATGAAACAGGAACTGATTACAGAAATTAGAAGCATCCTTGACTTTATGGAGGAGTTTGACACCTTAGTCAGCGAAGCAAGAGAGAAGGGCGACGAAGAATGGGAAGACAATCTCCACGCAGCACTTAGCCGTGCGGAATACAGTCTGAGAGACTACATTGGACTGCTCTTGGGAGATAAACAGGAACAAGGCGACAAACTGCCGTTCTGACAACAAAATCAGGAATAAACTTGCATAGTCCAAGGAAAATGCCTATCTTTGCACCGCCAAGAAGACGGCTGACAGAATATGCTCTGATCCTGTCATGCAGCATGACTGTCAACCGTCTTAGGACAAAGATTTTGGTGTGACAACCATCTTAGGAATAAAGCAAAAGTGTCTACCC
>JAFYDA010000067.1 GCA_017545045.1 Prevotella sp.
GTGCGTCTTGAGCCAGTTGCCGCAGGCATATTCTACAAAGTTGTCACCTGGTTTAACATCAAGGTTCATATTTGCCTTGTCGTAACCCTTGTCCTGAGCGAAGACTGTCCCTCCGCAAATCAGCATCAGTGAGAGGCTGAAGATTTTGAATGTTGTATTCATACCTTATATTTTTTTTGTTTTTATGTTTCAATATATTACATACGTGCCTTCTGTTTCTCGCCGGCGCCAGAGCCACGATACTTCGAGCGGGCCTCGTTGAACTTCCAGACGAGGTCGATGAGGTAGGTGCGGCGGCCAGGATTGGCTGTCGACAGTTCACGGATGCCGTAGACGGTGGCATCAGTCTTGTTGGTGTTGAACACATCGGCACAGCGCAAATCGACAGTCATCGTGCCGAGACGGCGGAGGTTGAAGTCGCGCTGCACGCCAAGCGTGAGGTTGAAACGCTGGGCTGTGATGCTGAAGTTGTTGTAGTCACCCTTCGATGCCCACTGGGCGTTGGCACTCAGGCGGAAGCTGTGAGGCAGTTCGATGTCGTTGTTCCAGATGAGTGTGACGTATGGGTCGTTGAGGGTCTTGATTGAGCCGTTGGCAGTCGGCGTCTTGTAGTTCTGGAAGATGGTGAACGCATACCACATGGGATGCCAACAACCGATAGTCGGGCGTGCGGAGAGGCTCAGCTCGAACTGGTTGTAGTCATCGGCACTGTTGATGGGACGTACAAGACTGATGAGCGGGTCCGTACTGCCGGGGAAAGGCTCGGTAGACATGGTCACGCTGTTCTTCATACGACCATATTCGACGGTCAGGTTTGCCCACTGATAGGCTGCATTCAGCACGATACTATGGTTGTAGGTCGGCAGCAGATAGGGGTTACCGCTCTGATAGGTGTAGCGGTTGATGTAGATCGTCGAACTGGTCAGGTTTGAGTAAGCTGGGCGCTGGATATCGCGGCGATACGACAGACTCAGTTGTAACTTTCCGATGGGAGCAGAAATGGTGGCGGTGGGGAACCAGTCACCGTAGTTGCGGCACACCTCGTCTTCGCGCTGGCCAAAGTTGAAGTAGTCGTTCGTCAAGTGTTCATAGCGCAGACCGGCCTGTGCGAACACCTTGCCGAACTGACGGCCGTACTCCACGAAGGCTGCTGCCGACTTCTCGTTGATCTCGGTGTCGGTGGCTTTCACGGGAACGTAGTCGGAAGCCTGGAATGTGTAGGCATCCGTGCGATGGTTGTAGCTGTATTCGCCGCCAACGGAGAGGTTACCCTTCAATATGGGATAGCTGAAGATAAGCTTCGAGGCCCAGAAATTATTGGCGCTATTAGTATTGCTTTCGATGGTGCGGTCAACGGGGGCTGCGTTAACAACTGTCGTCTGCTCCGTTGTACGGCCTGGCGTCTTGGTGTCATCGAAGAGACCGTCAATGTTCAGGTCGATACCCAGTTCTCCCACCTTACCATTGTAATAGGCGTTGAAGATGTGCTTCTTGACACTTTGATCCTGCCAGATGTAGCTTGCGGAGTGCTCGGTGAGGATACCGTCCTCGAACATATCTGTCAAGTAGTCGCCCTTCGTCTCGCCACTGGGCGTGCGGTCGTATTTGTAGTAGGCGCCAAAGGTGTGATTCTCATTCACCATATAGTTCAGCTGCAATTGTGGCGACCATGCGTGCCAAGGGTGTCTGATCTCCTGGGTGGAGTGTCCCGTCACTTGATCTGGCCCAACATAGTAAAGCATGTCGTTGACCTGCAAACCTTTAAAGTGATTATAGGTGCCCACCCAGAACGAGCCCGTCACGTCAAGTCCGCCCGTACGGTAGTTGGCGGTGAAGTTATCGTTCAGCGAACCACCGTACTGGTACATGAACTGTGTGCTGTTTTGGAAACTGAAGCCCTCGCCCTGTGCCTTCTTCAGCGTGATGCGCACGACGGCCTTTACCGAGGCGGCATATCGGGCACCAGGGTTCTGCACCACATCGACGTGCTGAATCTGGTCAGAGCGCAGACGCGAGAGTTCCTTCATATCCTGCACCTTGCGGCCGTTGATATACACTTCGGCATCGCCACGGCCCAGCACCTTCACGCCACCGTCGCGCTCAGCCTCCAACGAAGGGATCCTCGACAGGGCATCGCTCATGGTTCCGGCCTTTTCTAATATAGTACCCGCGACGGTGGTGCGCATAGCATCGCCCTTTACATGCGTCTTAGGCAACTGACCTTTCACCACTACCTCCTGCAGCAGTTGGGTGTCTTCCTTCATTTGGATGGTCAAGTCCTGACCTGCCTTAATATATAAGGTCTCATATCCCACGCTGGTCACCTTGAAGAGGCCATCATTAACATCTGTCACAATCTTAAACACGCCCTGCTCATCAGTCATGCCACCTTGTACGAAGGCAGAATCGGGCAGTGACAGCAATACTACATTTACATAAGGCATTGGCTCGCCTTTCTCATCGATGACTCGTCCGCCCCAGTCTTGTGTTTTTGCATAAGCGGATATCGTCATCATCATGAAAGCCATAAGGGCTATCATCCTAAAAAAAATCTTTTTCATATACCTTTTAGTTTTTTATATCTACACCACCAATAAAATTGTCGGCTATGATGTGTAGGCAATGTGCATCCTTTTCTGCTGTTCTTGAAGCATGGTTGCCGACACCGCCAATAAAACTACGGCTCTTGACGACAACGTTCACAGTCTGAGGTACAATA
>JAFYDA010000068.1 GCA_017545045.1 Prevotella sp.
AAGTACTATCTGGAAATAGAATTCAACGAGCCACTCCCTGAGAACACAGTCATCGGGTTTAAGCCACAGACTGCTGACAAAAGCTTCTTCATCTTTGGTGTGTACTACGAGGATGGTTACTCACCGCACAAGGGTTCCGAACGCAATCCCTTCACCGCAGGCGAGGCCTACGCGTTGGCGAGGGATTATATCAAGCTGACCGGCCAAAAATATGTGAAGGGCCTGATTTCGACCACTCCCGACATCATTACGGAGGGCTCTCCGCGCACAGCATCGTTCTCCATCTCCGACGATGCCACACACACGAACGAGATTGCTGTGAGCGGCTGTTATAGTTTTAATGGCGGGGAATTCACTTATGAGAATGATTTGCTACCGCGCGACAAGGTGATGTTGCGGGGCAACATCTTACCAAAGCCGAACGCAGGTCTGGCGAGCGTTGGCAACAACGTCCCGACGCTTATATCGCAGATTCATCCCACGTATGAGGCTTTAGTGGTGAATGAAAGTACTGGCAGCGCCACAATTATGACAAACCATTATGATAGCGATAACCCCTTCGACTGGCCTATCCACGATTACAATGTTGGCCATTTGGATGCTAGCGAATCCAATTATTTCTCTTTTAGAGAGTATTATAGCGATGATCCGGAAAACATGAAGACGTTGTTTGCTGCCAATCCCAATGGAGAATCTGGCTATCATGTCGTTTCTTGGGAAACGATGGATAACATCTCCCTGACTGACGCTAGCAACGGAAGGTTGATGCGCGTAGACACAGATGGCGACAATTATTCGCTGTTTTTGCAACAAGTGGAAGACGGGCCGAAACTCACTGTGGGTGGATTCGAGAACCCGCGCTTCTTCCTCCATAGGGAAAGTGATACTGCCATACTTGCCGAGTTAGAGCTTGGCAGTGACTTCGTCTATAGAGCTCGCGGCATTGACGTGGAGAGTGGTGAGGGACTCTATATCACCAAAGGCGAGAACGGCTCCGAGTTCTATTGTTCGCTCAAAGAAAGTTATCTCATCAGCCAGGACAACTGCACCAACCTGCCAGTAGCTACATCAGGACAAATAAGGAACTTCAAGATGAGCGTCACCGGCACGTTCGACTTCAGCTTCTTCGTCGACACTAGCAACGGCAGCGCTACATTCAGTGTGAGTCCCTCGTGGGGCGAGTGGCCGGAGCTCAGACCAGTCTATTGGCTCTGCTACAACGATAATGGGGACGTGATGCTCAAGTTCCACGATAACGGCAACGGCACCTACACACTCACCGACTCAGGACTGTCCGAGGTGGGCTCTGGTTTCTGGTTCAAGCGCCAATTAGGCGATGGTCCGATAGAGCAATATGCTGGCAGTGGTGGTACCAATATGCGACTGCACAAATACAACAGCACCTTTGTTGACTTGATAGCTGGCGGCTCCGATTTCAAGATGGCGGGCAATGCTAGCGAAAAGACCTTCACCATCACCGAGACGGCTGAAGGCCCGGTGCTCACTATCACGGGATGGCCCGAGACATATCTCTCGTTTGCCTACGACCCAGGCGATGGGCCGAGCCAAGTAGGTGTGTTCGATCACGATGAGGAAACCGACACCTACTCGTTCACTTACACCGTTTCGAAAACTGGAGGGTTCTATTTCATTGACACTGCCTTTGGTGTTCCGTTCTCTGCTACAACCGAAGAAGCTTTCATCTTGTCGCGTCACAATTCCACTGACATTCTCGCGACCTTCGATGGTTCACCTTATTTCAAGGCCATCAACGATGGAACCTATACCTTCAAGCTGACGCCTTTCAACGACAGCTACCTGCTCACTGTCGAGGGTTGGCCCGAGCCTATCTACAAGTTTAACGGGAGAAATGGGTTGGGGTTGCCATTCGTGAAGAACGAAGATGGCAGCTACAGCACAACCATTAACGTCACGGAAGAAATGCTGGCCCAGTATGGCGATTGTTCTTTCGACATTTACGAAGAGACCGAAGATAAGTATTACGGAACAAGTCTTGTCGAAGGTGGGCTGAATAAATACAACTGCGTGGACCTCCCATTGGGTACTGGCGAGAGATATTACAACATTACCTTGTACGAAGCTGGTGAATACACGCTCACCATCAGCCCCGACTTTAAACTCAGCATCGGCTGGCCGCACAAGGACTATCTTTTGACATATCGGCCAGCAGACCAAAGCATCATTCCCAGCACAGTGCCGTTCGAATACTATGCCGGCATCTACACGGTTCCGGATCTCCGACTCGGCGAAGGCTATGAGTTCTGGGTTTCTGACCCCAGCGGCACCGGCTACGGCCTTTCCTCCAATTATTTATCCAATGTTATTTACGAGAGCAACTCCACAGGTATTGAACTCGTAGAGGGCGGATCGATT
>JAFYDA010000069.1 GCA_017545045.1 Prevotella sp.
ACGTGCTGTTGACGAGATAGAAGTCGTCGCCCGCCCTGCATACGCTCGGGTCGGCATGAAAGCCTGGCAACACGGGATTTTTGAAACCTTGGTTTGATGTGGTCAATCCTTGAGCTATCGTCTGTTGCATTCCCAGTACGATTGCCACTGTCATCAATACGATTTTCTTCATATAATTCAACATCCTTCCGTTTACTATTGCCGACACAGGGGATTGTTTATAATTCTTCTTAAATCTTGGTGCAAATATATGAAAAAGCGGAGAATTATTACTATATTTGCCCCAAGTTTATGATAAATTATAAAATAGAACGGCAATAATAAAATGAGAAAGACGATATTGTTTGTGCTGGGCATGATGCTCATGGCAGGGGGATTTACGGGTTGCAAGTATTTCAGGCCCCTTGACGGACCAGGTATGGAGCGTGATTCAACTGACATCGCTGCAGATGACTCAATGGCCTTGAAGGCAAAGGAAGATATTGCCGTTCTTATCAAAGAACTGTATGCTGCAGCTTCCCAGAACGCTGGTGATATTGACCAACGCTTTGCCTGTCATGCATGGCGTGATACGGTGGCTGCGGTTGAAAAGAAGGACGCAAATCTGCAGGAGATCGGTTTCTTTAACGATGACTATTGGACGATGATGCAGGACAGCAATCCAAGTGATCTGGAGGCTCGCGACATCAAGTTTGAGCATCTGGACGTTAAAAAGGGTACTGCATTGGTTGATTATATGCTCTACAGTTCCGTTCAGACCGTACATCAAAAATTCAGATTCTGCCGAGAGGATGGTGACTGGCGCATACACGATATCATCAGGTTCTACTCAGATCCTGACGGCAAAGAAGCTACGTTCAGTTTTATGGAAACGATGCAAAACTATCTTGAATGATTTATATATGAAAAATTCGATTATAATCTGTATGCTTTTACTGCCTCTGACTGCATGGGCGCAAAAGCAGTATTTCCTGCCCACGGCGGGAGCCTCGGACGACGAGAGTGAAAAACCGATGATTGAGGTCTATTTGCCCCAGCAGCCTAACGGTTGTGCCGTCGTACTTTGTCCTGGCGGTGCCATGAGGTGGCTGTCGTGGGAGAGTGATGTGGTGAAGATGGCCTCGTTCCTGAATGAGCACTGCATTGCCGCCATCGGACTACGCTACCATCTTAATAAGGCTCCAATGTCGCAGGGCATGAAGATGTCGCCGATGGTGGATGTGACGCATCCTGAATCATTCCCGCAGGCCGATGCCAATCCGATGCATAATGCCAGTGGCGACTCTATCATCCAGCTTGCTGCACAGGATGCGAAGGCTGCCATCCGCATGGTGAGGGAACATGCCGACGAGTGGCATATCAACAAGGACAAAATAGGTTATCTCGGTTTCTCTGCTGGCGGAGGTGTGGCCATTGCTGCCACGATGTCTGCTGACAGCATGGAGCGTCCTGATTTCCTCTGCACCAATTTTGGTCCATCGCTGATGCCCGTTACTGTACCGCAGGATGCGCCTCCTCTGCTCATCATGACCCGTGCAGACCATCCCAATGTAGCAGCAGGTCTCGTTGCCCTGTTCATGGAGTGGAAGAAGGCTGGCGCTAATGCAGAATTGCACATGTATGGCGACGGGAAGGGTCCCTACGAACTGATGCCACAAACGGGCGAGACCACGACTGAGACATGGAGTAGTATGATGATCAACTGGCTGAAGGCTAAGGGGTTCATTAATAGAAGTGATGATTGAGTTATGGCATACATGAACAAGTTTACACAGTCAGATGACTATAGACGCGATGAACTTATCCGCATTATCGAGCATTCCGTGGAGAAACTGACGTTGGCGGAACTCGAGGCGCTATATTATGACATGACGACGAAGTCCTTTATAAACGATTAACTATATCACCTCGATATAGAAACTGAATGGACGGAAACCGTCGTTGCAACTAATCATCGCACTCATAGGATTCTTCATCCATCCGTCGTAGAAGTTGCCCTCACCTCGGGCCAGCGACTCCACGAACTCGCGCATCGAGTACCATGCCGAGGGACACATCCCTTCAGGCTGTTGTCCATCGATGGAAATCCACTGCTGGCCCTCCTTGACATCGCAGGTGTGCTCTATCGGGTTCTCGTATTTCGCCATCAAATCCTCATAGACCGTCTGACGAATGGCTGTGATTCTTACCTTGTTCATATAGTCGGCTGGTGCAGTTTCCGCCACTCCTTGGCCCGGACTTTGATGTTCTCCGCCAGACACTCGCTGTAGAGCCAGGGTTCGCAGCTGTGGATGTCACCCACATTGAGGAAGTCTTTGTAGGGTGCATATTCCGAGCCGCTGTAGCCGCTGACAACGAGGATGTGGCTACACTGCGCCATGTCGGCATTGGTCACCTTGTAGCCCAGCACGTAGGCCGCAGCCAATTGGCTGTATGTCTCGTCGTCGATATGCTTTAGCAGTTCCACCACAGCCAGACCACCCTGACTGAAGCCAGCGATGATGAGCGGACGAGATGTGTCGCGATGAGCCTGAAAATGGTCGAAGGCTGCGCAGACATCACCCATCGAAAGCTGGGTACGATCCATGATCGTGTCCTCGTTTTGTGTCATCCAGGCCTCAATGGTGGTGTGGCGGTAGAACGGGGCATAGAAGCGGTTGCCTGGCGACATATATGCCGCCACCTTGTTGATCTCCAAATCGCCCATGCGATTGCGATGTTCGGAGTTCCACACGTCGGCATAGTGACATTTGACAATTTGACCATTTACAATTTGACTCCAGTCTTCCTCCCACGTCGATACGACATAGAAGATGTCGGCGCCAGTGTCGTCGGTGTCGCCGTCGGCGGTCACCCACATCGCTGCGTCGTTGTAGTCGGGTGGTTGTGGAATAAATGTTGCCTGCTCATATTGGCTCGCAGCATTATCTTCGTTTGCCGTACACGATGCAAACGAGACTGTACTGCCAAGCAGTAGCAGTACGGTGGTCAGAAATATAAAGAATACCTTCCGCATATAAGCTTTACTTGATGTACTTCACCTTCGAAGTATCGCGGGGCTTGGCGTTAGGCTGCTCGTCAGGATAGCCGATGGAGATGACATAAAGCAGCTTATAGCCTTCAGGGATGTCGAGGCTGTCGCGGAAGGCTTTGGCTTTCTCGTCAGTTGTGAGGAAACGTATGGGACCTGTCTGGATGCAGGTGCCGAGGCCCAGAGTCTGAGCTGCCAACATCATATTTTCACCCAGCAGACCTGCGTCAAGGTCGAATCTGCCGTCTGACGGTGCACAAACGCAGATGAGGTTCGGTGCATTGCGACACATATCCTTCACGTCGGCCAACAGTTTCTGGTCTTCGATAATCCGTACAGCCCAGTTTTGTCGGTTCATCGCACTCGGAGCGTTGATACCAGCTAAGGCTACGGCCTCCAGTTTCTCATGCTCCACAGGCTTGTCGATGTACTTACGGATGGAGCGACGCGCCATGATGTTGTTAATCACTTCGTTTTCGTTAATACTCTGTGCCGAAAGGGTC
>JAFYDA010000070.1 GCA_017545045.1 Prevotella sp.
GGATGACGTTTGCCTCTCTCGTTGATGCAATATCCTCGTCAAGGATGGGCTTCTCACACGCTGCTACCAGCAGGGCGAGAGCGAAAAACAAATACTTCTTCATTGCGCATTACTATTTAGTGATTGTTACTACAGGACGTACATAGGCATTCGCCTGGAAGTCCTCAACACCTGCCATGTCTGGCTGATTGAGCGTTCTGGTCACGACGTTTCCGTCACTATCAGTATAGAGATACTTCCGTGTTGCGGTAAGCGCAGTACCTTCATATGAGAAGGCCGCGTTGATGTCATCCGTCGCCGAGTACATACGGTTAAGTTCCGTCATGGTTGGCAATCGCCATCCGCTGATGCCATTGACTGCCGTCTGATTGATTCGATCTGCAATAGCATCCTCCATGTCTGCGGTCGTGCCAAAGTCCGTCCGTTTCATGCCAATGGCCACCTCATTCGGTGAAAGCAGCGTAGCTGTCGTGCCGTCGTTCGTCAGCACATAACAGCCCTGATAGATTGTGCCGACAGCAGGAAGGTCGCCGACTGTAATGCCATTGTCTTCATTCGAAGAGCCGTTATTATCCCCCGAAACACTACTGCCGTTCTCGTCAAACTCAAAGCTGATTGTCCTTTCTCCGAGCCACGTTGCGCCTGTGATGGTGCCGGTCAGGTTGACACCCACGGCCTCGGTGTAGGTGCCGTCAATGTTGATTTTATACCCAGCTTCCAACTGGTCGCTGCACGAATAGGTATAGGTCTTCGTCGTGCCACCAATGGTGATATTCACACTCACGCTGGCGGGCTGACTGCATGGCGGCAACAGGTAGGCACTGGCGGCGTTCTGCCATGTGCGTCCGTCCTCTTGGCGAGTCAGCGCAATGGTGCTGCTGCCGTTCGTCGTGCTGTACGTCCCACCAATGGTAAGCGACTGCCACAGCGGAGCAATCGTCACGCTCACCGCCGTTGCCGCCGTTGGAATCTTCTTGATAGTCACGTCCTGGATGAGCATTGTTTCCCTCGTCATGCCCAGCGTGACGGTATTCGTGCCGCCATCGACTAGCGTAGCCGTGGCCGATGCCGCCATCAGGTCGCCGTGCTCGTGTCCTTCACGCAGTGCAATCGCCGACGTTGATAAAGCATCCGACGCATCAGGTAGCAGATAGTCCGAAGCCGATGCCCCGCCCACGGCATACACCGAGTACGTCCCTTCCACAAGCGGAATGTTCAGTGTTTGCCCCTCGTCGCCGATGGTCTGCACAGCCCGGCACTCATCACCAGCAAACACATACACCGTCACAGGGTACGCAACCGTCGCTTCATCTGCAGATCCTCCCGCTCGCGTTCTAACCTGCAACACAGAGTTCTTCACTTGCCCGCTCCCAACATCCGCAATGTCATCCACGAGCGTTTTCTCACACGCAGTCAGCCCCAGCACTGCCAGAGTCGACGCAAACAATGATAAATTCTTCATTGTGATAATTGATTAGATTGATAAAATAAAAAAACGGGTAAACTCCGGAGGGGGCTGTCGCCACCTCCAGAGTTACCCGGGCTTACTCGTTTTTAATTTGTAAGGACAAAGTTACTTAAAAATATGAGAAACAAACACTTTAATAGAAAAAAAATAGTGTTTTTGTTTCTCTTTAACGTTCTTTTTCGTTATTTGTTATTAGTTACTGATTATCAAATCCGTCTGCCATCTGGTCATACAGGTAGAGGCGGTACTTACGGATAATAACCTCGCACCTCTTCACATAGTCCCTGGCGCTGGCATAACCCGCACGCTTTATCTCCACCAGCCAATGATGATAGTCCTGGCTGTCGTACTGGCGACAACGCTTGTACCTGTCTGTCATCAGCAGGCGGGAATGGTCGTCGATACTCTCCCATATCGTGGCGTAGTTCCTGAAATAGCCCGGCACGTCATCGTCATGCCAGCTCTTGGCCCCTTTCCAGGAACGGCCCACCTTGATGCCAAAGAAGTTCTTACCCTTGCGGGCAAGCTCCGACTCGCCATAGGCGCTCTCCAAGGCCATCTGTGACAGCGTGACGGAGGCCGGGATGCCGTACTTCCGCTGTTGCTCCATGGCCACGTCGGCATAGAGTCGGAAGAACGCTTCCTTATCCTTTGGCACCACTTCCTCAACGGCCAAAGCCCTGACACATTCCTCGCGCGTATCCCTTATATATAATAACAGGTCGTAGGGGTTCACCAATTCGCCGTTACGCCTGGCGGTGACATGCAGGTGCGGTGCAGTGGAACGTCCTGTGTTTCCGCTGACGGCCACCGTCTCACCTGCATAGACGGTATCGCCTTGGCTGAAGAGAATCCTTGACAGGTGGCAGTAGCTGATGGTGTACTCCCCATGACTGAGGACGATGAAAAGCCCCGAGCGGTCATCGCTGCCGGTTCGCTCCACCATGCCGTCGAACATGGCCATCACGTCCTCGTAGCTGGCTCTCAGGTCAAGGCCGGAGTGGTTTGCCTGTTCCCCTGTGAACGGGTCCTTGCGAACGCCGAAAGACGACGTTACCTCGATGCTGCCCAACGGGTAGCTGACGCTCAAATAGCGACAGGTCCAATACTGCCTGTCCTCCTCGCTCAGTTTCTTCTGGGCCACTGCCGTGAGGGCGAAGAGGATAGCGAGACCGACGGCGAGTGTCTTGCGTAAATGTTCCATTCCAATCTGAATACTTTAATAACCGATGCAAAAGTACATCAACGCCGCTGTACCATCAAAAACACCGCTATAAACCTCTTGATTTAACAGTTTGAAGACATGAGCGGTCTTAAATGTGTTAAATCAAGACTTTGTGCCGTTATAAATGCTATGTCTTGCTGTTTTCATCTACCTTTGCAGCAGTTTAATGACAAAAAACAAGTATTATGCCCAGATTAGAAAGATTCAAAGAGCAGGAGATTCCTTACGAGGACCTTGCCAGGTTCGGTCTCACCCAGGAGATGATTGACGA
>JAFYDA010000071.1 GCA_017545045.1 Prevotella sp.
CAGGTCCTCATCCTTGTTGTTCGTGTTAATCACCGTCTTGTCGATGGCCATGTCCACCGGCGTGCTGGCGGGCACGAAGTGCGCACTCAGTTTTATTGAGCTGGAGATGGCGCCATGTATAGAGGTCGGGTCATTCTGGCAGGTACTAGTCAAAGCGATTTCAATGTCCTCATAGTCCGTCACGTCTAAGTTGCCCTGCTCTAGGGTAAGGATCATCTTCACCGGATTGGGGCCTGCAGGCACCAAGACGGTGCGACCATTGCCAATGGGACCAGTGGGCAGGCTCAGCAGCGCACCCTTTGGATTGGCACCGTCCACGGGTATCAGGTTGAAGTAGCAGTCAGTATTTGTATCAGACTCGTTTCCGAGCAACAGTTCGAACTGTGCCTTGCCGCCTGTGGGAACGCCAGTCAATTGGGTGGTTTTGCAATCGATTGAAGGTCTCTCGATTTGCATCGTAGCTGCAGATAGCTCAGTACCGGGTTTGTAGAACTTCGTCACTTCCTGTCCCTCATACGGGCACGAGCTTTGGCCTCCGCGCGTCCGGAAGATGGGACCGTGGTTGTTGAGCGCTTCGTAGACGTCCATCGAGAACGAGTCATCGGCGCCGCTGTCAGCCAGCGTGTAGCTGAACATTGACGAATTTTCGTCTTCTTCAGTATGGCCATCGGATCCGTTGCCGCCATTGTATTTTGCGCTCGAGCAGTGCGACTCATACGAGAAGTCGATTCCTACTCCATTGAAAGTTCCACCTAGGTCGTGCGAATAGTTCACATAGTAGGTGTGTGAGTGGGTCCAGTTCTGCATGTGGTTATAGGAAGTAGTGGAGCTCTCGTTGACTTCCACTCCGCCACCGAACGAGACGTTCTTCATTGTTTTGATATCGGGTTTATGGAAAAGGCTGTCCTTGTATGCCTCGTTTTGGCTAATTGTGTTCTTCCAACTTTGAATCTCGTCATTGTAGTAGCTCACCATGTCGAGTCCTTCTGTCTTGGCGAGCACCTTATAGGTGCCCGGTTTGCCGAAGTCCTCGTCGGTATCTAATAGGTTCGTCACATAGATGGTACTATCTGTCTGGTTCGTGGCGGTTTCCATGTCGGGCACAGTTATGAGATAGTCGTTGCGCAACAGTTCGAGACCGGGAATCAGTATATTCTCAATCTGGTATTGCGTAAAGGCGAAATTCGTGGATAACTTCTCGTTCACCGAGCATGCATCGTCCACCGAAACATACGGATTGCCGTTGACATCGGCCTTCAGCCCCACTTGTCTCGTCTTTCCATAGATTAAGTTGACACTCTTTCCGATGTAGATATCGGCATCGGCGCCCACCATGTCGGGATCGCTGCTCGTGCTGATGGCACGTGTTGTCTCGATGGTCGTTGTGTAGACGTTCAGGGTGTCATACGTATTGGTGATCTGATAGCCGCCCGAGAAATCAACAATTGACTCAATTTCTGTCTGGATTTGCGTAAACAAGCCGTTCTCAAGCTCTATTTTCGGACCAAGGTGCATATTCGTCGAGAATGTCTTGTCGTCGTCTTCACTTCTGAGGGTTTCCTTGCTCCTGATGGTCACCGTGCCGGTTTCCCAAGTGGCAAACGACGAGTCGCCGTATGGGTCGTGCAGAATCATCTCAACTATCGACGGTCCCTTTGTGGTGAAGTTGCTGCCCTTAGGCAGGTCGCCGAAGATGATGGCCTCAAGTCCCTGCCAGCTGTAATCGCCCTCACCATTGTTATAGGTCATGTTCATGGTACGAGTGTAGTTGCCCAAGGTGTAAGGCAGACCAGCCGTCCACGTGTAGGTGGCCTTGCCCAGCGAGTCGAGCAGAAGTTGGTTCTCTTTCAGATTTACCACCTCGCCTATGTTCTCGCCGTTCTCAGGCGCAGCAGTGCGTACTTCCTGTCCTGCGCTCATGGGGTTGCTGATAGTCACCACGGTTTCCTTGAGTGGCACCTTCGTCACGCGGTCTTCGTCGTCATTAGCCTTATCGTAGTTCGTGTAAAGCTCATAGCCTTCGATGTCGAACGTATAGGAGGCCATTTCCTTGAAAATGGGATAGCCGAACGTGTAGTTGACAGTGCCGTTTGTATTGACAGTATAGAGGTCCGCGGTCCGCACCTCTTTAGTGGTGGGAATCTCGTATTCGCCTATGGCTTCACCAAAGACGCCCTCGGGAAGCAGGTTCTTCGATCCGTTCTTCTGCCTGACGCTGAGCACGGGATTGGTGTGAAGCGTCAGTTTCATTGCGGCCACGTAGTCGAAGTAGCGGAACCCGCCATCCTCTGTCGGGATACTATCTTTTAGCACCGTTTCCGGGTGACTGGCGTCGATGCGCGGCAATTGTTGGGGATTGAACTTGTATACGTCATCGGCCTGGTTGTTCACCATCTGCACCGAAGTCACCTTGTAATCCAGCGGTGGCAGCAGCACGGCAAAATCGCCCGTCTCGGCATCAGTCGTGATGACTACCCGCCTAGCATTGTCTTCCTGGGTACCACCCGTGCGGTAGCCTTCACCCGTGGCTGTCACACCGGTCGGATAAGTCAGTGCCGTGTTGTCAGTCACAGGTCTGAAACCATTGCTTACCAAGCCTTCCGTATCCTCGTAGGCGTTCAGCATATAACGCGTGTCGGGAATCTCCAGTGTAATGCGGGCCTGTCCGATGGTGTTCTTGCTCTTGTACTCATCTAAGTCGGCAAAGCCTAAGAGCTTTTCGCTCTCAATGGCACCACCAACCACGCGGCCTGCTACAGGCACTAGCGTGTTGTCCCAGAACACAAAGCCGCTCTCGTCCTTGACAAACTCGTAGGTCGTTTCGTTCAAACCGGTCGGGTCATAGGGGATGCGGCCATCTTTTTCGAAGGTATGGCCATCTTTCGAGACGCTGATATAATGCTTACCGATGGGCACATCTACGGTGAACTTACCCTCATCGTTAGTCACCACAATCTCGTTGTTGCGCGAGGCCTGACGACCGTCAACGAATATCTTCACACTGTCCACCGGGATGTTTGTCCCGGAATAGCGGATGATGCCGCTGACCTCGAATGATGAAATGTCGGTAAAGTCAACGCCGCTGTGCACCAGCGACGAAGCACTCACGAAACGGCTTTGTTTCTCTGGCGAGAACTCGTGGCTGTTCATCACGGGTGTCACGCTGTAGTTAGTTCCATCGCCATTGAACGGCACGCCACGCACCACGTAGTTGCCCTGATTGTCAGTATAGCCCAGCAGACCAAATTGATTGCTATCGGGAATGGTGGAGTCGAAAGAACCACCAGCCAGATCTCCGTGGTTCTCGTTGGCAGCGCCTGCCGTCTTCGAGTAGTCGTAAGCCTTTTTCAGTGCCTGAACGCCTTCGTCCAACGGGATATAAGCTACCAGCCCGTCCTCGTTACCTGCCAGCGTGTGGTCGGCATAGGAAACAATTTCCTCGTTGGGGAGGGCACGCGAATAGACGCGGATTTCGTCTAAGTAGCCCTTGAACTGTGGTTTGTTGACATCAGACGAGTAGCCGAAATGCAGGCTCTCTGCCGAAAGGGCTTGTCCGGCAACGCTGTAAGTGGCTGTGGCACGATGGGTGTCGAAGGTGCTCAGCGTGTATTGCGAGCCGTCATATCGGAGCGTGATCAGCGTGAATTCATTGGGCTTCACATATACGCCCGAAGCGTTGCCGTTGAGAATCAGCTGGTAGCGCTGGTTCGTGGCATCGTAGGTCGACAACTGAAGCAGCGCCGTCGAGGTGCCGTTCTCCTCCAACAGCACGGCATTGGCAGTGCGCGATGCATCTTCGGTTTCGGGGCGCAGGAAGTATTGAATCGTGTAAGGCGAAGTCGTTTTTATAGCTTGAGGTACGGGCCAGGAAACGCCATCGCCGATGCCCTGCAGATGTAGCGAGTAGAACGACTGTACATCGGCACCGGAACTGCTGCTGGGCTTCAGTACCACCCGAGCATCCTCGACGGCGGTACCTGTGCCGTAGCTGATGCGACCGCTCACCACACCACGGGCCATGCAGAAGCCATCGGTCGTTACTATGTGCTGTACGCTGCTATTGTCCGCTTGGCACTTTGTCTCGGAAATGACCTGATACTCGTAGTAGTCGCCAGGCTGAGCGGTGTCGTCTTGATAGTTATAAGAGGAGGCTGTGCCGTTGGTGGTATACAGCGTTACCCAGCGGTCGTCGCCGCTGCCATACAGACGGCGTTTCACGGTGTAGTAGGTTGCGGCGGTTCCGTATTGCTCTGCTTCCCACTGAATGCGCACGCGGCCAGTATAAGTGCCGCGGCTGGCAGCAATGCTGGTCACCTTCGACTCGCCGGTGATGCTGCTCACCTCCTCGTTGCTGTAGAACGTCGTGTCCTGTGCCAGCACCATCAGTCGGTAATAATAGTTGGTGCAAGGGTTAGAGACGTCTTCGTCTGTATAATTGCCCGAAATAACGCTTGGGCTGTTGATGGTCTGGGTGTAGAGGTCCGTCCAACTCGTGTTGTTGTTCACGCTGCGCTGCAGCACCACATCGTATGTGTTGCTGTTGTTGGCATTGCTAAACGACTCTAATTTCCAGTCCAGCACAATGTTTTCGTCATTGCCTTCAGCCGTGAAGTCTTTGAATTGGTATTCGCGCTTGAGAGTGAAGTCTTTGCTGGTCCACAGTCCATCGACATCCGTCCAGCTGTTCACCGTCCAGCCATTGGGCACGAAGCTCACGTAGTAGGTATAAGGTGTGCTATAATCCAGCGTGGCGCTGTTGTCAGTAAAAGTGCGGGTGTTGTAAGCGATCTCTGAGCCCACAATCTCCACGGTGTTGTCGCTGAGGTTCTTGCGGAACACATACCATTTACCGTTCGTGTCGCAGTTGTTTGAGTCGTAAACCTCGCTGTTCCAAGAGAGATTGACGGTCTTGGCCCATTTCTGACCTTCGACAGTCAAACCAGTGGCACGAGGGTAACCTGGAACATTGACAACGTCATAGTCTTTGAAGAAGGTATCAGCGATTGTTTGCCGAGAAGGACTGGCAGGGTACACGTAAACCGATTTGCGACTCGCCGACAGACGAGGATAGACCCTGTATGCCATGTAGTTATCCGCATTGTAGGAAAGGGACATTTCCGTTGTCGATTCAGTTGTCTTTAAGCCACCCAGGCTGTTTTCCGTTGTTGGCTCTTTGTATGACTGACTTCCCGGTTTTTCATAGAATAGCGTCAAGCCCCACGTGTATGCAGAGGCATCGTTGCCGACACATGCCAACGAACTGTTGTAGTTAATCTTGCCGTTACTACGTGTCAGCGACATTTCAGGTACACTCATAGAAGCATTGTATGAAGGTACCGTCATCGTGATTACGCCTTTGTCAGCATCGTTGTCGTGCCATCGACCCTTAATCGTTATCGTGTGAGGATGGCCGATAAAACTGTATTTAGGCACAATACAGATGTTAGCCCAAACCTGTTTGTCTACTCCCCAATTGGGATCCCAGACGCCAATCCAGTTTCCGTTAGCATCTGTATATTGGGTGTACCATTGGTTATAGTCACTGGCAACGTTGCCAAGAGCGGTATTGCCTTTGTTCAGACCTAGATTGGCTGAGGTACATAGCTCTACGCCATCCAAGTAAAGAACCCATCTGTGGTCTCCATTCCAATATCCCCAGTAACTGTAGTCACCATTGTTCTCGCCTAAGCATAGGCCGAACGTGATACGTGTAACATTCCAGCTCTGCGTAACGCCACCAGTACTGTAAGTCCGTTGGTAGCCCACAGCTTTAGCCGTCTGGCAAAAGCCTGACAGCAGCACAAACATCATGAGCAGCCCCAGCCATCGGCTTGGCCGCACAGTTTTTGTTCGCCCCCGCCCTGAGCCAGCAGGTGGCGAGTAAGTTTGTTGTTTTCTTTCCATGATTTTAAGTATTTAGTTGTTCAATTTTCTTAGCAGTGGTACAAAATTAATGAAAAACGAGAGAACTATAAAAAAAGCAGGTGTGGAGATATGTCGGAAACGCCAAAACTCCACACTTTTACGTCAAAACTCTACACTTTCTACGCGAAAACTCCACACCTCGAATCTTGTCTGCATATTGCAAGAAACCGACTTGCCGCTCGTTGCAGGGGAGGGGAATGGCTGGCGGGGTTATGGATTTAACCGCTGCCGGTAGTCTGCCACGCTCTCATTGGTGAAGCGTAGGAACTGCTGGTAGAAAAAGCTGCGGTCGTTGAAACCGCATAGCTTTCCGATTTGCGTGGTCGGTAGCTCGGGATGCTCGGCCATCAGCTGTTTGGCCTCGTCGATG
>JAFYDA010000072.1 GCA_017545045.1 Prevotella sp.
ACCGTTGTTACGCATGATTCCACCTGCATTGCCACATCCCAGCAACATATCTGTTTTCTCTATCAGACAAACCTCGGCGCCAGCTTTTCTTGCAGCTATTGCAGCGGCTGTACCAGCCCATCCGCCTCCTATGATAATTACTCTCATATAACGTTTTTATTTTATTTTAACTTGTTCTTTACAATGATGAATGACCCGTCTGTCGGCAGTTATTTCTGTGCATGCGCCGCACACACCTTCGCCGCAACACATTTTGGCATTGTTGCAAGCCGAGAGCTTTACATGACTGCTGCCGATATAATGCAGATAGGCGGCCACCTGGTGTATCACATATTCCGAAGCACCGACATGAATCAGGCTGCCGCCATCGGTCACGAACCGCCTGATGACATGCTTGGCAGGTGTGCTGAGCTCACCATCGTCATCAAGCAGGGTCAAAGGCCTAAATGGGAGTTCAAACAGATCGAGCTGGAACTTCAGAATGGAAGGTGAGAAATTTCCTTCGTCAACATACAATTCTGTTTCGTTGTGTCTGGATTGAAGATACCTGACTGCGGATACCGATGGCAATAAACCAATGCCCTTGGTCAGTATCAGGCAGCGACTAGATTGTTGCGCTTCCAGATGCTGCAATCCTAACAGGCCGTTGTTGAACGGGCCGCGTATCAGCAGCGTGTCACCATCGGCTAAGTCCTTGAACTGGGCCGTCTTGACACCACGAAAAAGAACCGTCATTCCGATGCTGCCCACCATCATCTCCTCAAATTGTACGGAGATGGGGACATCGTACCAGGAAGCCGCATCTTTACGGCGTACAAAGACAAAGCCGCCCGGACGTTTCACCTCCCTCTCTAATGATAAAGGAACCTTAACCCTAAAAAACACCAAGCCATCGTAATGAATCACCGACATCACCTCGCATTCATACGTTAACCGACTGGGTTTCGCCTTCCCACCATTTCTGAGCAGTTCCTGCTTGATGCAGATACCACCACTGGCCTTGCAGTCGCAAAAGGCCTTGCCATTGACCTGACTGCAAACTGCACAACCACCCGTTACTGCCAATATACATGGGCAGTAACGGCTACCATAATCAGCACATAAACCGTTTATAATCACAAGTTTTCAATTACAAGTTTTTATTCCTTCAATTAATAGATGTTGCAAATATAAGAAGAAAAAGCTGAATTTGGATTGATTCGATTGTTAATAATTATTAAGGCAACATCATTCCCTGGCTTCGTCAATGATTCACCCACGCTCACTCAAGCCCTAATTTTGATAGTTTGATAGTCATGGGGACAGGCACCTCTCATAAAAAAATGCTTGATTTATTTTGTAGTTTCCGATATAATGACTAACTTTGCCACAGAATAACCAAACACCATTAATTTATGAAACGAAACAGATCTATTCTTAACTGGCTCCTGCTGCTGATGATGACGGTGGGGATGACGTCGTGTGAGGAACTGGCAGATGCCTTCTTCGCCAGTGAAGACAATCCCGCGCCTAGCGGTAGTAGTACTACAACCCCCGACATCCTGATCGACAATGCCACACTGACGCTGTCGGTAGGTCAGACAGCCTCCAGGGAAGCCTCTGTCAATTCGGCAGACATCCAGCTCACCTATGCCTCGAGCACGCCTGCCGTGGCAACGGTGAGTCAGACGGGTAAGGTGACGGCCATCACCGCTGGCGAGACCACCATCACCGTGAGTGCGCCCCAGATTTCCAAGAGCGTATCCTTTAAAGTCGTTGTCAACGCCATCCCAGCCGAGCAGCTGGCCGCTGTGGATAAAGCCACGCCGCTGACGTTCCTGCCACAGGATGACGGCAAGATCACCGTCACCTTCTACAATGGCATCACGCTGGCTGGCGACATCCACTTCACCATCAACGACGGCCAGGAGCAGACCATTGCCAAGAACACCACCGGTGCCTACGACATCCAAGCGAAGAAGGGCGACGTGGTGCAGCTCTACAGCATCAACACCTCTCTTGGTGGTGGCGCTGTGGCAGGAACCCGTGGCGGTACAAGAGCTATTGACGAGGATGCGAAGTACATCAACATCCGTCCTTCGATGAAGACCGAGATCTTCGGTAACGTGATGAGCTTGCTGAAGGGCAAGGACAATCTGGAGAGCGCGACAACCATTGAGGCCAACAATGCCTTCTACGGTCTGTTTGCCGGAGCCGAGAAACTCGTAAACAATACCGAGCGTCTGCTCGTATTGCCCGCCACCACCTTGACGGAGGGTTGCTATCAGGACATGTTCAACGGCTGTAAGGGCATCGAGAAGGCTCCCGAGCTGCCTGCCCCGAAGCTGGAGAAGAACTGCTATCAGGAGATGTTCTACGACTGCGCCAAACTGAACAGCGTGAGGTGTCTGGCTACCGACATCACCGCAGAGAACAGCACGAAGGACTGGCTTGGCAAGGCTGGTACCGAGGCAACAGGCGAGAAGGTGCTGGAGAC
>JAFYDA010000073.1 GCA_017545045.1 Prevotella sp.
CAATCAAAAGGCCCGCAGATTCATTTCTGCGGGCCTTTAACTTTAGAACGCTACAACGCTACATTTGGGTTTGTCGGTACCAAACTGGTAGCTTCTCGGTAACAAACTACCAGTTTCTCGGTAACAAACTAGTAGTTTCCCACCGAGAAACTCCTCCTCCGCTTTTCCCAGCATTGTCATTGTCACTTTGTTGCATTTACGCCATTACACCATTACACCATTTCTTCTTGGAAATTGTTTTTTTAGTGGACAAGTGGACAGTGGACAAAATGCAAAATCAATTGGTGCTATCATGGACTAAATAGCTATTATTAAATTTATATATATTATAATATATATAAATAATTAAATGCAATATAAGCTATTCACGTCCACTTCAATTTACCCATTTGTCCACTATGTCCACTGTCCACTCAATCATAATCAGGGTTTGTACATAGTGAAAACGTAGAAGAAATGGTGTAATGGTGTAATGGACTACGAAATGTTGTAGCGCAACGTGTCAACAATATCAGTATGTAAATGCAACAAAGTGACAATGACAATACAAATAAATCTACTAAAACACATAGAAGATTCTGTACTTTTACGACACGAAAAAGGCTTGTGACAGGACTCTGTCGCGAATTCCATGCCCTGTCACAACATGTCGGTGAAGAATGTGCGTAAATTCATGGTGTGAGGCGAAAATCGCCGTACTTCCGTCGTCTGAATAAGAATAATAAGGTGGCCCTTGGTGCCGTAGTCGCCATCGCCGGATGTAAGTGGGACGATGAGAAAGACGCCAGTTCGAAGTTCTTCACAGTGATGCCGGCGGTGAAGTATAATTGGAAGAACACACGCTATTTCAGCATGTATTCCAAGATTGCCGCCGGACTGACTATCAAAACAGAAAACGGCCGTGATAATCATGACAATAGTCAGGTGGCGTTCAATTTCCAGATAACAGGTTTCGGTGTGGAGTTCGGAAAAACACTCCGCGTGTTTGCCGAGGCTGGTTTGGGTGAACAGGGTATCATCCTCGGAGGCTTGAGATACATATTTTAGAGAGAGCCACGGGGATCAAAGCAAAGGCTCGCAGAAAATCTGCGGGCCTTTTTCTTGGAAGTTCAAATAATTATTCGTATATTTGCAGCGGAATAGCAAAAAACTAAGACTATATTGATTATGAAAAAGAGACTGATGACATTGGCTTTACTCTGCTGCGCTATGACGACAACGGTAGTAAACGCTCAAACAACAGAAAACGAGAGCACTTCGGACAAGTACTTCCGCCTGTCGAAAATCGCTGACGAGAACCCGTCGGACTGGAAGGCCCAACTGGAGGTGGGACATATCCTGCTTGACAAGGAGAGCGGCTTCTACAACCAAACGAGGGCCGCGAGATATTATGAGCGCATTTACCATACGGCTACCGACTTTAACAAGGAAATACCCGACTCGGTACTCCGAGAGACTCTCTTAATGCTGGTAACACAGGCAACAGACAAGAAAGACGTCAACAAGGCCCTGTTCTTCATTGAAGAGGCTAAACACGCCGAAAAGGTAGGCGTAGACTTGGGTGATGCCAGTCTGCAGTTCGATGCGTATGGCTATTTTTTCAACCTAACTACAGGTGACGGCGCAGAATCGCTGATATACATCATGGATCTTAGAAAGAAATTAGCAGATAAGCAACTGTCAGGAATAGAATATACGGATTTTAGCGCAGCGATGGCTTTCGAAAGAATGGTTGATACTTATAAGAAGATGTTCGGAGATAAGGTCATAGAAATAACCTTTGACGGCAAGAAATATATTATACTGGCTGTGAATGACTGGAATATAGAGAATCCACTTATGGGATGGATGGAGAGTATGGACGACGAGCCTGATAAGGCTGAAGCCAAGAAGCCCAAACTCCTATACGGCGAAGACGGAAAGATATACGACGATTTACACTGCCAATTGATCTTTTCATTCAAATGTGACAAAGAAGGCGTGAAACCTCAGGAAGGTGCCAATGTGAGGTTTATCTCCGTTACGCCAGAACAGCGCCAGAAGATGATTGAGGCCTACCGTGAGTATATGAAGAAAAAGTAGTCGTTGGGACATATTTGATGCTCATCATATGGCTATAAAATTCAAGATGCCCAAGTTCGGGCGCAACCTGACAGTAAAGGGATGGCTCAAGGAACTGTTGATGACGTTCCTCGGAACCACCATCTCCATCGTGCTGACGTTCGGCTCAGCCACATGGGTTGAGCGCAAGGAGGCCGACAAAGCCCGCCGCCTGCTGGCCATGACCATCATCAGCGACATCGACCAAAGCCTCGAAGTCGTCACAAAACGCAGGCTTGCCGAGGAAAGGGGGCATGAGACCGCCTGTTACATCATCGAGAACAAAGATCGCCTGGAAAGCATCCCGGAAGATACGCTCCAGATGTTCATCGACTACGTGACTTCCTCATCGTTCAATTCCGATATGGAGTTCAAGACGATGAACGAGAACATCTTCATCAGCAGCCAGGACACTTGGCGCACGCTCAACGACAGGAAGTTCCTGAACAACGTGCAGGAGTTCTACAACGCCAGAGCAGTGCTCGAACAGCAGTGGAAGGAATGGATCTGCTTCAAGAAACCCGTCACTAAGGAGGAGGAATACGAATTGTTCATGGGTGGTCAGTGTAAGAGCACAGCCGACCTGTGCCGAAAACTTCTGGAGTGCAAGCGCCTTGACAGTTACATGGATTTTGTATCCTCGCGCATGATGGCCTATCTGGGGTTTCTGAGACTGATCAACCTGAATGAGGAAAACAAGTTCCTGATGAACATCACTGAACAGGACATGGAGGAGTTTGTCAATCAAACCTACATGGAGATAAACCCCGCAAAGGAGAAAGATCTGGTGGGCACGTGGAATGCCGTCGTGCATGACAAGAAAAACGAGTTGGTCTACGAATTCCGTCGTGACCACACATTCGCCATGCACCAGTTTACCTGCGTTGGGACCGCTTTCTTCAGGCACAAGATGGTGCAGCGATACTGGCTGTCGGGCACCTGGGGCGTCGAGGGCGATTCGCTGGTGATGCATTACGACATGAAGAGTTATAAGTTGGATGTCGATGACAGCGAGATCTCCTATCCGGCCCACTTTGCCGACAGCGTCCGTGCGGTGAAGGCGTTACTGGAAGGCGAGATGCTGAAGCCCAGACTGGTGAAGAAACTGGACCAGAACAACCGCACGGCCCAGGCCACGAACATCGACAAGTCGGGCACTCGCATGGAACTCACCGACAGCGACAAGAACACCATCCACTATCAGAGGAAAATAAATCAAAAATAAGACGATCAAGATGAAGAGACAGATGTTACTATTAGTGCTCGTGCTGATGACTGCAGGCGTATGGGCACAGCAGATTTCCGAAGAGCAGGCGCGCGACCGCGCCCTGAAGTATCTCACCAATAGCCATGCAGCCAAGACCAGGGGGCTGAATGTCGGCATGGACAGGAAGACTGTTACGGCCAAGACGGATGCCAGGAGCATCTACGCCTTCAACCTGGATGGCGGCGGCTATGTGATTGCCTCCGGCGACAGCCGTGCGCTGCCCGTGCTGGGCTATAGCGCTACCGGCACCATCGACTGGGACAGGATGCCTGACAACATGCGGGCGTGGCTGAAGAGCTACGACCAGGCCATGGCGACGCTGGGCAACATGAAGGAGTTCACAGACGGTGTGAGCACACACGGACAGAATACCCGCGCCCCGCGAAAAGCCATCGCCCCGCTGCTCAAGACTCAGTGGAACCAGCAAGAGCCTTACTGGAACGACGTGCCTCCCTATGACGGTGCCAATCCCGACTGGAAAGGTAAGCCGACGCTAACAGGCTGCGTGGCCACCTCGATGGCGATGATCATGAACTACTACCGCTGGCCGAAAGATGCCTGCACGGAGATTCCCGCCTATGACATCACCACGGCCCACGAGAATGTGGAGAAAGTGTGGCATATCGACGCGCTGCCGCCGACAACCTTCGATTGGGACAATATGCTCGACACCTACGTGACGCCAGAGGGTATCATCGGCACTCCCGAACAGCAGAAGGCCGTGGCAAAGCTGATGCGCTATTGCGGGCAGGGCGCCAAGATGGACTATTCACCACAGGTTTCACTCGCCTACGACCAGGCCATGGTGGAGGCTTTTATCAAGTATTTTGGCTATCAGAACACGGTGCGGGTTAGCCACCGTATGTACTATAGTATCGACGGCTGGGAGGACCTGATCTACAGCGAACTGGCCAATGGCCGA
>JAFYDA010000006.1 GCA_017545045.1 Prevotella sp.
GCCAAGGATATGGTCGAGGGTATGGACGAAATGCTCTCGAAGGGCATCTCCTTCTCGCTCTATATGACTCACGGCGGTACTTCATTCGGCCACTGGGCAGGAGCCAACTCTCCTGGCTTTGCCCCTGACGTCACCTCTTACGACTACGACGCCCCCATCAACGAGTGGGGCCTTGCCACCCCAAAGTTCTGGGAACTGCGTAAGATGATGGAGAAATATGATGCTAATGGTTTCCCCCTCGGGGGACGGAAGGGGGGCTTGCCCGCTGTTCCCAAGGCTCCTATGCCCATCATCACCGTTCCCAAGTTCAAGCTGACGGAGTTTGCGCCACTGTTAAGTGCGATGACCAAGCCCGTCAATGGTGCCATCAAGACCTTTGAGGAAATGGACATGGGCTGGGGCACAATGATGTACTCCACCCGTCTGCCCGAGATTACTTCACAGAGTGTGCTCAGCGGTGAGTTCCATGATTTTGCTCAGGTGTTTATTGATAAAAAATATATTGGAAAGATTGACCGTGTGAAGAACGAGAAGTCGCTTACCATCCCAGCCGTCAAGAAAGGTGCCGAATTGATTATTATCGTTGAAGGCATGGGTCGCATCAACTTCGGCCGTGCCATCAAGGACTTTAAGGGCATCGTTGGCAACGTCACGCTAACTACCGAGACAGACGATGTAGAGATGGTGCTGACGCCGAAACAATGGATGAATGTAGCCATTCCCGATGATTACGAGACGGCAGTCAAGGCACTTGACATGGTGAAGGGCGTCAATGATCAGGTGACTGCCGACAAGGTGAAAGGGAGTGTTCCTGCACTTGCCTTAACACAAGGCTATGAGGGGTCTAAGAAACTTGGCGACATCATGAAAGCCGGCTATCACCGCGGCTACTTCACGTTGAAGAAGGTGGGCGACACGTTCCTGAACTTCGAGACGTGGGGTAAGGGTCAGGTCTATGTCAACGGCCATGCCATGGGCCGCATCTGGTCGATAGGCCCGCAGCAGACGCTCTATGTGCCTGGCTGCTGGCTGAAGAAGGGCAAGAACGAGATCATCGTGCTCGATGTGGTTGGTCCTAAGGAGGCTGTTGTCTGGGGACAGGCTGAGCCTGAGCTGAACAAGCTGCAACTTGAGAAGTCGAACAAGCATAACAACATCGGTGACAAGCCCGACCTCAACAGCGCAACACCCGCTGCTACGGGTACCTTCAAGGCTGGCAACGGTTGGCAGACCATTAAGTTCAATGGTCAGAAGAAAGGCCGCTACCTCGCCATTGAGTGCCTCTCTACCCAGAAGGCTGGCGACCGTGTAGCCATCGCTGAGATCTACCTACAGGGTGCCGACGGCAAGCGTCTCTCTCGTGAGCCTTGGAAGACGAAGTATGCCAACTCCGAGGATGAGGGTGGCAACCACTTAGGCGATAAGGTCTTCGACCTGCAGGAATCGACCTACTGGCAGACGGAGAAGGGTGCTTCGGCTCCCCACCTGCTGGTCATCGACCTCGGCTCTGTGCAGACCGTTTCAGCCTTTGAATATCTGCCCCGTGCCGAACAGGGCGCTCCCGGCTCAGTGAAGGACTTTAAGATTTTCTTGTACTAACCGAGGAAAACAATGGCTGGTCTCTGGCGAAAAATGCAAGACAACACGAATCGAATGATGTCATGTCTGATGTCTATGGCCTTTGCGCTCACGATGTATGCGCAAGTCTCAGACATAAAGCCCTGCGGCCCCGTGCCCACTGGCGACCAGCTGCGGTGGCAGGACATGGAGATGTATGCCTTCATCCATTACTCGCTGAACACGTACACGGATCAGGAGTGGGGCTTCGGCAACGAGGCGCTGGAACTGTTCAATCCCTCCGACCTGGACTGCCGCCAGTGGGCGCGGGTGTGCAAGCAGGCCGGCATGAAGGGCATCATCTTCACCGCGAAGCATCACTGCGGTTTCTGCATGTGGCCCTCGGCGTTTACGGATTATTCCGTCAAGAACACGCCGTGGAAGCAGGGTAGGGGCGACGTGGTGCGCGAGCTGGCCGACGCCTGCCGCGAGGAGGACCTCAAGTTCGCCGTGTATCTTTCGCCGTGGGACAGAAACCACAAGGACTACGGCAAGCCGGAATACGTGACCTACTTCCGCAACCAGTTGCGCGAGCTGCTGACGCAGTACGGCGACATCTTCGAAGTGTGGTTCGATGGTGCCAACGGCGGCGACGGCTGGTATGGCGGTGCCAACGAAACGCGCCGCATCGACGGCAAAACCTACTACGGCTGGGCCGAGACTTTCCGCATGATACGTGAGATGCAGCCTCACGCCGTGATATGGAACGACGGCGGCGACCGCGGTGACCTGCGCTGGGTGGGCACCGAGGCCGGCAACGTGGGCGAGACCAACTGGAGCCTGATGCCGTCGAAGGGCGACACGCCTTGGCACATGCTGCACTACGGCGTGGAGGACGGCGACGTGTGGTGTCCGGGCGAGACGAACACCAGCATCCGACCCGGCTGGTTCTACCACGAGACCGAGAACGAGCACGTGAAGAGCCTGTCGAAGCTGATGGATACCTACTACAAGAGCGTGGGCCGCAATTCCACGCTGCTCCTCAACTTCCCCATAGCCCCCAACGGACGCATCCACCCGACGGACAGCCTGCGTGGCATCGCCTTCAAGCGGATGATTGACGAAGTGTTCAAGACAAATCTTGTCGAGAAAGCCAAGATAACCCGCAGCAGTGCGGACGACGGTTCCCCCGTCGCCACCATCATCTCCTTCAAACAGCCCACCGCCTTCAACCGTTTCGTTGCCGAGGAAGACATTGCCTTAGGACAGCGCGTCAGGAAGTTTACCCTTGAGGCAGAGGTTGACGGCCGTTGGCAACCTCTGAAAGACGCATTAGTAGAGGGGAACGACGGTCTGACCACCATCGGCCATCGCCGCATCGTCTGCTTCCCCACGGTCACCGCTACACGCCTCCGCTTTACTATCACCGACACGAAAGCAGAACCCATCATCAAGAAACTCGGCGTCTACCTCGCGCCAGAACTGACCGCCGACATCCCCGACTCTGGCGAGAAGAAATGCTCGGCGCTGCACATCTTCTTCAGTTCGCCCAAGCAGATGATGATTGACTGGGACACGGAGCAGACTTTCTCGACCTTCCGCTATCTGCCGCCGAAGGATACGAAGGACGGCATCATCACTCACTACACCCTCTGGGCCTCTTCCGATTGGACGAACTGGACGAAGCTGGCATCGGGCGAGTTCTCCAACATCGTCAACAATCCCATCTGGCAGACCATCACCTTCCCCGCCACCAAGGCGCGCATCCTCAAGCTCGATGCCGACCGCCTCGCCGCTGGCGACCGCATGGCTTATGGTGACATCGAAGTTCGCTGATTTCTGCGGAGCCTCTACAGATTTCTGCGGAGGCTCCCTGTAATTCTGCGGAGGCTTCCCAGAAAAGTCCCAAGGCCTGGGACAAATATCCCAAGGCCTGGGACAAACACGCGGAGGCTCCACAGAAATGTCAAGAATAAAATAACAGATAAAATGAAACATGTTGCAATCATATCAGTATTACTCGTGGCTGTGCTAAAATCCTCTGCACAGACCGTGAACGACTGGGAGAACCCCGCCGTGCTTGGCATCAACAAACTGCCCTATCACGCCACGCTCCAGCTGCCTTCCAAGGAGAAGGATTGTCCCGAAATATTCTCCCTCGACGGCCAGTGGCTGTTCCATTGGAGTCGCAATCCCGAGGAAAGGGTTAAGGACTTCTATCGCGAGGACTACGACGTCAGTCAGTGGGACAAGATTAATGTGCCCGGCAACTGGCAGACGCAGGGTTACGGCACGCCTATCTATATCAACATCAACTACCCGTTCGTAAAGGACCGTCCGAGGGTGACCACCGAGCCGCCAAAGGACTGGACGGCCTACGAGAACCGCAACCCCGTGGGACAGTACGTGACGTTTGTCGACGTGACGAAGGCGATGAAGGACAAAACGAACCTCATTCTGCACTTCGGCGGCGTCCACTCTGCCTTCTATCTCTGGGTGAACGGCCAGCGCGTGGGCTATAGTCAGAACTCGATGTCGCCAGCCGAGTTCGACGTGACGAAATACATGCGCGTGGGCAAGAACAAGGTGGCCGTAGAGGTCTACCGCTGGAGCGACGGCAGCTATTTAGAAGACCAGGACTACTGGCGCCTCTCGGGCATCTTCCGCAGCGTACAACTGTGGGTAAGACCGCTGGTGCATATAGCCGACTATCAGGTGACGGCTGTCCCCAGTGCCGACTACTCGAAGTTCACCGTCAATGCAAAGATTGCAGTATGCAATACGGGCAAGAAAACTGCAAAGAACCTGTTGGTTCAGTTGCAGATGGCTTGTCCTGAACTATATGGCGTCAACGTCAATCCAAACCATCGAAACGTAACCAACCATCGTATTGCAAAACTGCCTGCAGGCGATACCATTACCGTAGAACTCACCTATCACTACGATAGTCCACCCCGTCTGTGGACTGCCGAGAAGCCTTGGCTCTATCCTTTCACTTTGCAACTGCTTGACAAGAAGGACGGCAAGAACGATGAAGCATTTAACTATCACTTCGGTGTGAAGAAGGTAGAGATTGTGGGCGAGGTCTTCAAGATTAACGGCAAGAATGTCAAGTTGCGGGGTGTGAACCGTCACGACCACCACCCGAAGACTGGTCGCTACGTCGACGATGCCACCTACGAGCAAGACATCCGCCTCATGAAGCAGGCCAACGTCAACTTCCTGCGCACCTCGCACTATCCTGACCGCGAATATCTCTACGAACTCTGCGACCGCTGGGGCATCTACGTGATGGACGAGGCCAACCACGAGACCCACGGCTATGGCTACGCCAACCAAGTGATGGGCGAGGACCTCAGTTTCCAGTGGGCTCACGTCGATCGTGCCGAGTCGCTGGTGAAGCGCGACTTCAACCACCCCTGCGTCATCCTGTGGAGCCTGGGTAACGAGGGCAGTGTAGGCCCGAACATCGAGGCCATGTATAATAAGGTACGCGAGCTGGACAGCACTCGACCGCCGTTCTACGACAGCGATCGCCGCTACTCCGCCATCTGGGACGACAGCTATCTTTACCCCGATGACCTGCGTCGCGAGGCTGAAAAAGTGAAGGACAAGCCCTTCATGATGCGCGAATATGCTCACGCTATGGGTAATTCCTGTGGCAACTTGCAGGAATACTGGGACGTCATCTATGCCGACTCCAGCATCGTCGGTGCTGCTATCTGGGACTGGGTGGATCAGGGACTAAGTGAAGAGTTAAGAGTGAAGAGTGAAGAATTTCCTTCCGGAGTCCCCAATGGTTCTGGTGAAGGTATGGCGGTAGCAAATTCTTCACTCTTCACTCTTCACTCTTCATTTCTTTACGGCGGCGACTTCGGCGACAAGCCCAACGACGGGCCGTTCTGCATCAACGGCATCGTAGGTCCCGACCGCAAGCCGCATCCCCACTACTACGAGGTGCAGCACGTCTACCAGCCGCTGCAGTTTGTGAACGACAGCAGCCACATACGGATCATCAACCGAGACAGCTTTACTGAATACGACGAATACGATATCACCTACGACACCCTGCGTTATGGTAGCGAGACGTTGCTGAACGTCGCCGCCCGCCTGAAGGAGAACAAGCCGTGGGCACCGAAGGGCTTCGCCGTGGCCCGCGAGCAGTTCGTGCTCAAGCACTATCAGTTCCCTGCTGCCATGCAAGGTAAGCCGGCCGAATCACAGCAGGACGATGGCGGCGTTAAGGTGACAACCGACCGTGGTACGGTCTTTATCGACAACAGTGGCGCCATCACCTCGTGGATTGTTGACGGCCGGCAGATGCTGCAAGCACCGCTGGAACCCTATTTCTGGAAGCCCGAGAACGATAACCAAAGTGCCGCCCACTTTGCCCAGCGCACCGCCGCCTGGAAGGACGCTGCCAAGAACCGCACCGTACACTCCTACCGCACGGAGATTAACGAGGAGGGGCTGAATGTGGTCTACGACATGTCGCTGCCAGTAGGAGCTGACCTTTCGATGACATACGTCATACTGGCCGATGGCCGCATCAGGGTTGATATGTATTACCGCCCCACGGCGAAGGACATTCCCCTTATGCCGAAGTTTGGTATGAGGATGCGACTGCCCGCCGACTACACCCAGATAAAATATTACGGTCGTGGTCCGTGGGAGAACTACCCCGACCGCAAGCGCTCCGCTTTCTTTGGCCAATATGAAATGCCACTCTCAGACTACGAGACCGAATACATCCATCCGCAGGACAACGGCAACCGCTGTGACATTCGCTGGTTTGAGATATCCCAGCCTGGAATCTCTGGAAATTCCGATGTATCAGGAATTCCCGGAAAGCTCCGCATCGATGGCTGTCAGCCCCTCTGCATCCGTGCATGGCAGTACGGCGAAGAAGACTTGGAAGATGTCCGTCATCCCAACGAAATACGCCGTGGTCGCTTTGTCAATCTGAATATCGACTTCAGCGTCCACGGCGTTGGCGGTGCCGACACGTGGGGTAAACGTACGTTGCCGCCCTACACCATTGACGGCAACCAGCCCCACCATTATAGTTTTATACTGTCTTTCTAACCAGCGACAAGAAACAGTATCATCTGTTTCATCAGTTTTTGGTGTGTTATTTCTGTTTCAGCAGGTTCAGCTTCGCCTTCGGAGCAAGGGCGTTGCTGGTCTTCTCCGTGTAAAGGCCGACCTTGGCGGTGGCGGTGCAGCGGATGTCGCGGCTGGAAGCACCGATACGGAAGGTGTACTGTCCGGCCTCGGTAATCCACTGGCTACCGGCCTCGTCGAACGATGCCAGCATGCGGACGGGAATCTGCATGGTCAGCACTTGCTGTTCTCCAGGCTGCAGCTCGCGTGTCTTGGCGAAGGCTTTCAGCTCCTGTGCGGGTTTTTCGATGCTGCCCTTCGGAGCGCTGACGTAGACCTGTGCCACCTCTTTACCGGCGACACTACCCGTATTCTTGACGGTGACGGTAACGGCTACGAAATCGCCGTTCACTTTGACGGCAGGCTTTGAAAACTCAAAGGTGGTATAGGAAAGACCAAAACCGAAGGGATAGGCCACCTCTTTGTTAAAGGTGTCAAAGAAACGGTAACCCACGTAGATGTTTTCGTCGTGATTGGTATAGTCGTAGCCCTGAACCTGACCCGTGTAGCCTCTTGTCACCTGATAGTTATAGAAGTCCATGGTGCCGGGATAGCCCTTTGTTGAGGGATGATCGGTAGCTGCCAGCGGCCAGGTCATGGTGAGCTTGCCAGAAGGATTGACCTTGCCAGTGAGCAGGTCGGCCACAGAGTTTCCTCCCTCCATACCTGGCTGCCAGGCGCAGAGGATGGCGTCGGGATAGCTGCTCCAGGAAGCTGTTTCGATGACAGAACCAGAGTTAATGATGACGACGACGGGCTTGCCAGCCTGGTGGAAAGCATTGCAGACATCGAGAATCAGGGCGCGCTCCTCGGGGATGAGGTTGAACTCAGTCTGGATGTCGCGGTCGATGCCCTCGCCAGCCTGACGGCCAATGGTGATGATGGCAGCGTCGGCAGCGTTCACTTCCTTGTCGATGGCGATGGGGGCGATGCTGATTTCCGGATACTTCTGCTGACCCATCATCTCTGTCTGGAACCACTTGGCGGGATGACGCTCGGCCTGGAATTTCACACGGGCATAGTCAATGTACTTGCGATAGATGTCGGTGAGCGTCTCGCTCGACTTAATGCCGGCGTTCTTCAGACCTTCAAGCATATCAACCACGTATGGCGGATGGACACAGCCGGAGCCTACGCCGCCGGAAAGGAAGTTGTAGCTGTTTTCACCAAACAGAGCCACCGTCTTGACATCTTTCCACGGTAAGGTGCCGTTGTTCTTCAGAAGCACGATACCTTCGGCGGCACTCTGACGGGTGATGGCGGCATGAGCCTTGAAGTCGGGCGCATTAGAGGCGGGATATTTGTTGAAACTCGGTGTCTTGACAATATACTCTAACATACGGCGCACATTGCGGTCGACGTCGGCAATGTCGAGCTTGCCACTCTTCACGCCCTCGATAATCTCCTTGACCTGTGCGGGCTGTCCAGGCTCCATCAGGTCGTTGCCGGCCTGCACTTCGGTAATGGTCTCCAGCCCCTTGCGGATGCCAATCCAGTCTGTCATGACGATGCCCTTGTAGCCCCAGTCGTCGCGCAGGATGCTGGTCAGCAGGTCGCGGTTGCCCATCGAATACTGGCCGTTAATCTGGTTGTACGACGACATGATGGTCCATGGCTGGCTCTCGCGGACGGCAATCTCGAAGCCGCGCAGATAGAGTTCGCGGGCAGCACGCTGCGAAAGGCGCTCGTCAACGGAAGTGCGGTCGGTCTCCTGCGAGTTCACGGCGAAGTGCTTGGCCGAGACGCCAGCACCCTGGCTCTGCACGCCGTTGATGTAGGCGGCAGCAATCTTACCCGTCAGCAGCGGGTCTTCGGAATAATACTCAAAGTTACGGCCGCAGAGCGGGTTGCGGTGCAGGTTCATACCTGGGCCGAGGATGACGTCGCAACGGTACTCCTTGGTCTCATTGCCGATGGCTTCGCCCACCTTGCCTACCAGTTCTGTATTCCACGTTGAAGCTAAGCAAGAGCCAATGGGGAAAGCCGTGGCGTAGTAGGTCTTGTCTGTCCCCTTGCGGGTGGGATCGATTCGCACACCGGCAGGGCCGTCGGTCAGCACCGTGGCTGGGATGCCTAAGCGCGGAATGGCAGGCGACGTGCCTGCTGCACCAGCCACGAGGTCGGCCTCGCCGCCGACGACAGCCTGGTCGCCGAAGAAGTTGTTAGCACCGCCAACCAATAGTTTGGCTTTCTCTTCCAGTGTCATGGCCTTCATCACTTCGTCGATGTTCGTAGCCGTCAGTTTGGGTTGCGCATTCATTGTCAACATACACGTTGTGGCCGCTATGGCCGTCATCATCAATTTTTTCATAATACGTATTTTTAGGTTTTGTGACTCTCCATCGGATGCAAATGTACATATTTTTGTTGAAATGAGCAAACTATATACTGCGAAGTTACTACAGTTGGCAAAAAAAACAAATGAATTCTGAAGATTTTGATTAGATTAACAAATTAAATCGTGTTCTGCTCTTTTTTTTTCGTAACTTTGCAACAAAAGTCGCGAAGTTACTCCGTCTCGGAAGAAAAAACAAACGCGTTTGTTTTGTTCTTCGCTTGACTTTTCGTAACTTTGCCATCGTATTGCTATAAACTAAGACAGAACATGAAGAAATTTTCAACATTAGTAGTTCTGTTGCTGACAGTATTGACGGCAACGGCAGAGACGAGAACCATGAGTTCGCTTAACGGTAGGCTCGAAGTAACAATCAGTGATGAGGGTGGACTGGCCACATACGCTGTCAGCTACGACGGCATACAGGTAATGGAGCCGTCACGCCTGGGTTTTGAAGCCGATTTCGGTGATTTCACTCAAGGTCTGACAATGAGTGAATTCAAGATGACGCTCATGGATAGTCATGTCAGCTTGAAAAATTCGAAGCTCAAGAAGTCGAAATACACAAGGAATATCGTACGCTATACCGTGCCGTTCAAGAACACCAAGGGTCAGACGATGACGGTCGTCTTCGACATTTCCAAGAACGACATCGCTTTCCGCTATGAGATTCCCCGTCCAGGCGAGAATCCCAAGTGTGGCGTCATCCGTCGTGAGGTTTCTTCATTCCGTTTCCCCGACGGCACGACAACGTTTCTTTGTCCGCAAATCGGACCGATGACGGGCTGGGAACGTACCAAGCCGAGCTACGAGGAGGACTACGAAGTAGACCAGCCAATGGCTAAGCGTTCGCGCTTCGGTCAGGGCTATACATTCCCGTGTCTCTTCCGTGTGCCGGTGAATAAAGCGGACAATGGTTGGGTACTCATCTCTGAGACGGGTGTCGACGGCAGCTACGTTGGCTCCCATCTGAGCGACTACGTTGCCGAGACCGGCTATACCATTGCCTTCCCCCAGCAGGGCGAGAACAATGGCATCGGTTCTGCTGAGGCAGGCATCCCCTTGCCCTATAGCACCCCTTGGCGCACCATCACCATCGGTGCCTCGCTGAAACCCATCGTCGAGACCATCGTTCCCTATAGCCAGGTTAGCGCCAAGTACAATGCGACAACCGACTACAAGGCTGGCCGCTACACATGGTCGTGGCTCGTCTGGCAGGACGAGAGCATCAACTACGCCGACCAGGTGCAGTTCATCGACTTAGCTGCCGCCATGGGCTTCGAATACTGTCTTGTCGACAACTGGTGGGACGAGCGCATCGGTCGCGACCGCATTGAGGAACTGTCGAAGTATGCTCAGTCTAAAGGCGTCTCGCTGATGTTGTGGTACAACAGCAACGGCTATGAGAACGACGCGCCGCAGACACCGCGTGACTGTATGTCGACGGCCATTGCCCGCGACCGTGAGATGGCATGGATGCAGAAGATTGGCATCAAGGGCATCAAGGTAGACTTCTTCGGTGGCGACAAGCAGTGCACCATGCAGCTCTACGAGGATATTCTCTTCGACGCCAACCGCTATGGCCTGCAGGTTATCTTCCACGGTTGTACCATTCCTCGTGGTTGGGAAATCATGTATCCCAACTATGTCGCTTCCGAGGCCGTGCTCGCCTCCGAGAATGTCTTCTTCAGCGAGGGTCACGCCAAGAGCGAGGCTTTCGAGCTTTGTATGCATCCTTTCATCCGCAACGCCGTCGGCACGATGGACTGGGGCGGCACCATCATGAACAAGTACCTGTCGCGTGACAACAAGAGCCGCCACCGCCGTTATACCACCGACATCTTCGAAATGGCCAGTGCCATCACCAACCAGACGCCCGTCCAGTGTATTGCCATGCAGCCTAATAATCTGCAGGAACTGCCGCCGTTTGAGATGGACTTCCTAAAACAGGTACCCACGACGTGGGATGACACCCGCTTCATTGACGGCTATCCCGGCAAGTTCGTGGTGTTGGCTCGCCGTCATGGTGACGACTGGTATGTTGCTGGCCTGAACGCTGAACCGCAGGCGAAGACGCTGACGCTCGAAATGCCTGAATGGGCTGGCAAGACCGTCAGCTACTACGTGGACGATGCGAAGAAAGGCGCGCAGTTGCAACAGCTGAAGTTCGACAAGAAGGGACAGGCAAAGATTACGATGCAGCCCATGGGTGGCGTCATTCTGAAGTAATCTGGCTACTGCTCTTTTACGATATACTTTTTGCCGCGCATGATATAAAAGCCCTTCTTGCCGGCCGTGCTCCTTTCATGGCGACGGCCGGCAAGGTCGTAGATGTAGGATGAGCGGTGGTCTGCGGTCTGTGGAGTTTCCGTGATGCCCGTGTCTTGCTGCGGTGTCTGAAGCGGGAAGAGCATCCACTGGCGATGGACGGGGAGCGTGTTGTCCTGATACTGCCAGATGGTGACGCTCGTACCGTTGTTCGTCGAGGCATTGCTCAGGTCAAGTCCGTGGCTGTGGCCCTTGCTGGCCAAAATCTTGAAGAAGGGATAGTCAGCCACGTCGATATAGAAGTCTTGTTCGGCGGCAGTGGCTTTCTGGGCGGTGAGCGACGAGCTGCCCGTGTTGCGATGTGCTGTGAGTCTTAGTCCCCGACCGTTCTGCAGACTGTAGGTGCCGCTGCCTGCTGTCGTGAGTTTCCAGCGTTGTGCGTCGCCGTAGTCAATGTCCTGAATGGTCACCTTGCTGCCCGTGGCCGTCAGTGCGCGTCCATTCTCTAATCGCGGTATAATCAGGTATTCGCCGCCGTCAGTCATCAGTCCTTCTTCTTCTCCCATTACCTCGCTTCCCACTGGAATGACCAGCGTGGTGATGCTCTGTGCAGGTGCCGTAAGGGTCATCACGTTGCCGTCTGTTTTTACGCTGCCGAGGGCGTTGGCCAGATTTTCGCTGGCCGACGTGCGGAAGGCGTGGATGCTGCTGCGTTCAGGCAGTTCGCTGAACAGCGAGAGGTCGATGGTGTGTACCGCTTTCGCCCCCTCGTTGAGCACCACCAGCACCAGTGTGTCGCGGTCGGCATTGACGGCCGCCAGCGACTGTCGGCAGGGCGAGGCAATGATGTCGTAGCCCCTGCGGATGAAGCGCGAGCACTGCTGCCGCACGTAGAAGTTCTTCACTTTCGTGTAGGTCTTGTCGGCAAAGCTGCCGCGGATGGTACACCACTGGTCGTTGGCTTCCTCCATGTACTGCCAGTCGCACCACACCTCAGCTTGCAGGTAGCGCATGTCGTCGATGAGGCGCTGTGCCATGCTGAGGTTGCCGCCGATGCCGTTGCCGCCCGAGCCCGTTTCGCTCATCCACAGTGGCATGTCGGCCTCGTGTGCCAGCAGGGCCATCTTGGCGCGGTCGGCATTGCTGCCCGAGTAGGTGTGGGTGTTCCACTGTCCCACCATCTTCAGTACGCCCGATTTCTGGTACTCCTGGAAACCGCCTACAGCCAGTCCCACGTTCGTCTCGTCGGAGGCTGAGATGACGGTGCTGAGGCCCGACTGGCGCAGGATGGGCTCCAGCGTGCGGATGAACTTCACCTGCGACTGGTAGTCGAAATGGCAACCTTCCTGCGGGCCGTTGGCATACCAGAATCCCGTGACCGACTCGTTGAACGGCTCCAGCGTCTTGAACTCTATGCCATATTCGTCTTTATAGTGCTTGCACACGTCTACCAGATAGTGTGCAAACTCCTCGTAAAATTCCGGTTTCAGGTTGTCCTTGCCGCCGTCGGCGTTACCGCTGACACAGCCGCTGTAGGTCATGTAGTAGGGACAGGAGTTGCTGAACGCCTCAAACACGGCGTCGGGCCGCTTCTCCTTGATTTTCAGCATAATCTTGCGCTGGGCCGCGTCACGGTCCCAGTGGTACTCGTCGCCACTGAAGTCCTTGAATCCCTCCATTTCTGCCCTCAGTCCTTTGCCTCGCCCCATGTGGTGCTGGTCGCAGTGGCGGTTCTCGGGGTCGTCGCCGCCGCCGATGTTGTAGCGGAAGTGGCTGTAGTTAAGTCCTGTGGGGCTGACGAGCCACGTGATGATCTCGTCAATCTTCTTGTCTGGCCACTTGCCGCACTGTCCTGCCCACCAGCAGAGCGACACACCCCATCCGTCGAAATGCTGCATCACCACCTGCGGGTTCACCATGTAGCTCAGGGTGTCGGTGGGCGGCTGGGCGTTCACCTGTTCGCTGAAGAACCACTGGTGTTTCATGTCGTTGCCATCCTTGTCCGCAAACACCTTCTGATGAGCGTCGTTGCTGTCGGTGCCAAGGTAGCGGTTATTAGCCTTGCAGCGCAGCTTGACGAAGTGGCTCAGGGCGGGCTCTATGGCAAACTTAGCCTGGTCGGCCGACGGGTCGGTGACGAACGATGTGTTCCACGTCCCGCTCAGCGAGAGGTATTTCGCGCCGCTGCCAGCCTGGATGTTGTAGTAGCCCTGCCCGTCGGGGATGAACGTCAGTTTTTGCGGATTGCTTTTTGTTGCCGCCTCTATCCATCCGCCGCCGTCGGTGCCCATCTCTAAATGATTGCCGCTGCTGTGGATGACAAACAGTGTTGTGGCTTCGCTGAAGCTGGTCTGTGCAGCCGCTGCTATCGTTGCTATGAGCGCTGCAGAAAAAAGGAATATTTTTGTTTTCATACTGCAAAAATAACACTTTTCCGCATAAAACAGCTTTTTTTCTATTAAATAACTGTTAAAAAACAGCATGGCAGTGTTTTTGCGAGCGGACGCCAGGGGAAAATCATACAAAGTGTAATTCTAATCCGACGGCTTCGGACTGTTCGTCCGCGCCGCTACGGACTGAGAGTCCGCGCCCGTTCGGACTGACAGTCCGAAGCCTACGGACGGTCATTTTGCATGTCCGCAAAAAATTTTCTCTATAGAAACATTTTCACTCTTAACGCTTTGTATCTGATAAAATTGTAGTACCTTTGCATCTGCATCACTTTTTTTGCAATGAGGGGTATTTGATTTGGCCGTTCGAGGGTCTTATATACGATTAAAGACCTACGAGACATTTATGGACTACAGTAAACAAGAGTTTGAGCACCTGTTCAAGGACAGCTATCCGCACATGTATCGCATGGCATTCTCGATGCTGGAGAATGCCGACGATGCCAAGGATGCCGTACATCAGGTGTTCGCTCAAGTCTGGAAGGGCAAACCCCAGATAGCCAATGACAGCATTCGCGGCTACCTGTTGGCGGCCACCCGAAACCAATGCCGACACTTGCTACGCTCTCGACAATTGCAGCGACAGATGGAGGATGAGTTGCAACGAGACGCGGCTGCCAGCGAGAGCAAAGATCGCGAAGAACTGCTTCAGCAACTTCAGCAAGTCATCGACGACAACCTGACGGAGCAAGACCGGCGTGTGCTGAGTCTGCACTATGACGATGAGATGACATACGAAGAGACGGCCACAGTGCTGGGAATTAGCGCTTCGGCGGTGAACAAGCACATCACGCGGTCATTGGCTAAAATCAGAGAAACCCTTAAAATTGCAAAGTAACATGAAAAGAGAAGATATTGACAAGAGAATAGATATGCCCGACGTGGACGCAGAGTGGGCACGGTTTGAACGCGAGGTCATCGCCAAGGACACCAAGCCTGGTCTGCTACGTGTGGCCGCATGGGTTGGCGGCATTAGCATTGCAGCAGCTATTGCGTTACTGTTTATCCTGACTACGAGTACCGAGGAATCAGCTGATCAGCCCATGATGGCCCAGCAAGCAGAAAGGCAACATCAGGTGACAAAGCCAACAGAAGAAGAACCCATGTTGGCACAACTGACAGGCAACCAGGCACTCCCCTCGCATACAGAGGTTTCAAAGACTGTCCATGCTTCAACTCCAAAATCATCAAAGACTATTCCCACAACGCCAAGCACAAAAGATACCAACGTGTACGATTGCTGGGAAATCTCACCTCGTTATCATGGGGGGGACAAGGCCTTGTTGGAATTTATCAATGCGAACCTCCGTTATCCCGAATTGGCACTGGAGTATCGCGCGAAAGGCAGAGTAATCATTGGATTCCTTGTGGACACAGTCGGGGCAGTATCCGATTTCAAGGTGATAAGGAGCCTGTTAAGTTGCGACACTCTTCGACTGCATCAAGAGGACATTGCTCAGCAGGGGGAGATAGGCCGACTCATAGAAAATCAGATGAAAGAAGAAGCCCTTCGCGTGGTCAGTCTGTTGCGTCAGCAGCCCCGATGGAGTCCTGGCGAGTCGTTTGGACGACGTAAGAATGTCAAATTCTATTTTCCGGTCCGATTCCAGCCTACAGAGCAAATGATAGCCGCCTACGAGAGCGATAAACAGTTGCATGGGAGCCGCCACTGACAGCACAGGACATTTCGTCATGTGGGTACCCCGTACCGTCAACAAATTATACGTTAGGCATGTAGGCTATCATACAATCCGTCATCATATCCAGCCTGCCGACACCATCCTGAATTTCCACATGAAAGATGCGACGAAAATTAAAGAAGTGAAGGTGATACCCAAGAAGGAATTGAAGCCAGAAACCTGAAGTTACTACATTCGGCATAAAAAATAAATGAATTCTGAAGATTTTGATTAGATTAACAATTAAAATCGTGTTTTGCTCTCAACTTTTCGTAATTTTGCGGCATGAAACGGTTCTTCCTTGTGAGTGTGCTTGCAGCATTGTGTATGGCCGTTAGTGGTCAGCGTCGGCTCGTGGTGGCCGATGTGGAGACGGGCGTGCCTATCCGCGGCGTGAATGTTGTGAGCAGTGCGCAGCGCGCCGACACAACCGACTGGCAGGGCATTGTCTTCATACCCGACACGTGCCGTTCGCTGTCGTTCTCGCATGTCAAGTATGAAAGTCGCATCCTGAACGTCAGCGAGGTGAAGGACACCGTGTTTCTTATCTCGAAGCTGATGGGTCTGCCGGAGGTGACCGTCTTCGGCCATGGCAAGGGCGACGACCCGCTGAAGGAACTGAAGCGGTCGATGGGGCTTGATCCTGTAGACGCGCAACTGGCCGCCATCGACCCGTCGCGAGGCTTCAACATCCTAGGACTATTTCAGAAACTTTTTAAGCGCCGGAAGGTCAGTAAGAAAGAGCGCTTCCGTCGTATGCTGGAAGATTACTAACGTAGCGCACGCTTGTTATTTGTTCGTGGGAATGATGTTCTGCCTTGGGCAGAACTGAAATTCGTTTTTTATCGTTCAATCAGCACGACAGCGTAGGCCGATATGCCTTCCTCACGGCCGGTGAAACCAAGGTGCTCCGTGGTGGTGGCCTTGATGCTCACGTTGTCGGGGTCGGTGCCGATAATCTGTGCGAGGCACTGTTGCATCTGTGGAATGTGAGGATTCATCTTCGGACGCTCGGCGCAGATGGTGGCGTCGAGGTTGACGAAGCGGTAGCCCTTGGTGGCTATCAGCTCTATGGTCTGCTTGAGAATGATCTTGCTGTCCATACCGTCGGTCTCGGCTGCCGTATCGGGGAAGTGATAGCCAATGTCGCGCATGTTGGCAGCTCCGAGGAGTGCGTCGCAGATGGCATGTATCAGCACGTCGGCATCGCTGTGGCCAAGGAGTCCCAGCGTATGTTCTATCTTGATGCCGCCCATCCAGAGGTCGCGGCCTTCCACCAACTGGTGGACATCGTATCCCATTCCTACGCGTATATTCATTCTTAATTCTAAATTCTTAATTGGCGAAGCCAACAACTCTTAACTCTAAATTCTTAATTACTTAAACAGGTCCTTCAGTCCATCCATGTCGAAAGCCAGTGTGAAGCGCAGCGTCTGGTCGAGCGGATTGGTGCGTGCGGTAGAGATAACGTAGCCCACATCAAGCGAGAAGACGTTCATGCGGAAACCGCCGCCGACGGTGAAGTATTTCAGGTTACCTTTTGACTCAGCCTGATGGTGATAGCCGGCGCGGAGCGAGAACTGGTCGTGATAGATGTACTCGGCGCCGATGCTCCACTGGATTTCCTCCAGTTCTTCCTTGAAGCCGCCGGGGGCATCGCTGAAACTTTGGAAAATACCCTTGATAGAGCCCACGTCGCTATACTCACGGCGCACACGGTCATGGTATTCGGAGTTGCTCTCGCCCTCGTTCTGACGCGGAACGGTGGGCACAAGCAGCTTGTTAGCATCGGCCGAGATGGTGAAGCGGTTATACTCGTCGACAGGCACCATGAGCGATGCGCCAAGACGGAGGTTGGCGGGAATGAACTGGCTTTCCTCGTCACCGAAATAAGAAATCTTGGAACCGATGTTGCGTACGTTCATGCCCAAGCCTAACTGGCACTCACGGTTGCCCATCATGATGTAGTTGTTGTAATACATGGCCAGGTCGGCGGCAAAGGCCGAGGCGGGCTTGGAGTCCTCGCTGTAGTCGAAGCGCAGGTCGCTGTAGATCCAGCGGATGGCGGCAGCGATGGAGAAGTTCTCGCTGAGCATCAGCGAGTAGGCTGCGTCGAGCGACATCTCGTAGGGCTTGACGGTGACGTCGCTGTTCTCGTAATCGGTGTAGACTTCGCCGAGCGAGAAGTAGCGCAGTGAACCCGAGATGGCCGAATAGTCGCCAATGCGGTAGTAACCGGCAGCGTAGGCCAGGTCGATATCGTTGACGAGCTGGCGCAGCCACGGCGTGTAGTTCAGCGCGAAGCCCGCCCTGCTGATACAGAATGGATACTTGGCAGGATTCCAGTATTGTGAGTTCACGTCGGGGTCGGTGGCGCCGCCGACGTCGCCCATGCCGGCACCGCGTGCATCGGGGGCGATGGTCTCTGAAATGACGGCATGCTCAACGGGGTTGAACATGGTGTTCTTATCTTCGTCGTCTGCGTGAGCCTGGCTGGCAGCCAGCAGGCTGCAGAAGACGGCTAAAATTATTTTCGTTCTTTTCATCTTCTTAATAACGCTAAAGGTTCCCTATTTATTGCGGAGGATGATTAATTTCTTGGCGAGCGAGGCCTGTGAGCCGTTGTCGCTGCTCATGCGGACGCGGTAGAGGTAGACGCCCGTCTGTAGGCGGTGGCCGCCAGTGGTACAGAGGTCCCAGTCGACGGTATAGGCCTGACTGGAAGAAACGCCCTGTTCGGTGTGCTGCCACAGCTGGCGTCCCGAAGTGTCGAAAACGTCTATCTGCACGTCAACGGTGGAGCCAACGCGGTCGTGGTTGATGACAAACGTGGTGGACGTGGTGGCGGGGTTCTTGGTGCAGTCGATGCTGAAGAGCGTGGGCTGTAGTCCCTTGACGACATTGAACTCCAGCTCGGCCACTGACGAGTTGTTCATCAGGTCCCAGGCCCGGAACAGCAGCTTGTGGCGCCCGGCCGTCAATTCAGGCAGACTGTAGCCTACGGAGCCGCTGCGGTAGTCGCCGAAGTCGTACTGGAAGAAATCGTTCAGGATATATGTGCGCTGCATCTGTCCGTCGACCGTCAGTTCCAGGTCGTGGCCGATGCCGCCGCCGGCGACGTTGATGCCGTCTTTGTCGGTCAGTTCGGCATAGAAGTAGGGCGTGGTATTGACATTGCCGCCATTGACGAACGACGAAGCATTGAGGTAGCAGTGGATGTTCGGGCCTATGCCGTCGGTGGCCGGCAGCGTGTCGGCGGCAACGGTGAAGTTGGTATTGCTGCCGTGAGCCTCCTGCCGTCTGTCGTTACTCAAGGCGTAGAGGGTGATGAGTCCTGTGCCGCCAGTGTAGTCAATGTCCTTGGGCAGTGCGAAGCGCAGGGTAAACCGTCCGTTGCGCACGCTGTCACTGCCCTGATAGAGGGTGTTGAGGCGGTTCTTGAAGGTGAAGGGCGACGGTGTGCTGTCGTCGTTCTCCCTGCACACCACGGTCGTCTCCACATCGCGCACGCAGGCAGTGACCACGCCGTTGAAACCGCTGCCGCCAACCACGTGGCCGGTGACGGTGACAGGCTGGCCTACCAGCATGCGGACGACCTCTCCGGACGCAGGCTGACCATTGATGCTGTCGACGGTCATCTGCATGGTGGGAGCAGCCAGCCGCAGGGCGGGGTCGCCGAGCAGCGTGAACTGCAGTTTGTTGGCCGTCTGGTCGACGCCTATGTCGTTGCCATCCCTCGTGGGTGTCATCAGCAGGTTCTTAGCCATTCGTCCTGCCTCACCGATGGTGTACTGGCGACCGTCGGCGTCGTGCCCCAGCACGTACTTCGTGTAGGCCAGGTTCATGTAGCGGTTGTAGTGGGCGTAGACGGTGCGCGTAGTGCCGTAGAAAGCAATGGCGCCGCCGTTCTTGTTAAGGATGGTCGTCTCGCCGATATTCTCCTCCAGCCCGTCAAAGGGCATGATGTCGCACGAGGCTGTCAGCCACAGCGGCAGACGCTGGGACGTAGGTGCCGAGAAGTCGGCCAGCTTCACCACCTGCTCGTGCGACAAGGTGTAGGGAGCGCCGTGACCGCTGTAGTTCATGATGAGTGCACCGCTCTTCATCTGCTGCACGATGAGGTTGGTGACGTCGGGATAGCTGAAGCCCGTCGACGATGACTGGCGGGGGTAGGCGTCCCAATAGATTTTCTTGATATTGAATGCGGGGTGCAGCTGTGCCACCATCGAGGCTACGGAGTCTGCATCGGCCATGTGGCGGTTGGAGTCGCCATCGTCGCCCATGAAGCAGAGCGTGTTCTGCCAGGCACCCGCATGGTTGTTTTGGACGTAGTTAATGGTCTTGTCGACCATCACCTTTGCCTCTTCCTCGGTCGTGACGGGGAACCGGCCTACTGCGACGTCCGACTTATCGGTAGTGAGTATGGCGGCGCCTTCTCCGTCATCCATCAGGCAGAAGTAGTCATCGCTGACATAGCATTCGGTCTCGCTGAATGAGTTCTCGCTCTCGTAGCAGATCAGGTAGTCGTCGGGCGACTGGCCCTTCCATCCGGCAGACAGCATGCGGTTGTCCCAGGCGCCGTCGCCGAAGAGCAGCAGGTAGCGCGGCATGTCGGCGTCGCTGTCAGCGCGGTCGTAGAGCATCTTCAGGTAACGGCGGTAGGCGTTGGCATCGGGCGTGCCGCTCGAGAACTCGTTGAACAGTTCATCGGCAGGTACGATGCGCACGCGCAGCGAGTCGTGGCTCTCGTGGAACGCCTTGAGCCGCTCGGCCTCTGCCGTCAGTTCCTGCGACGTCGGCACGATGATAACCATGTCGGCCGCTGTGTCGGCATGCAGGTTCTGGTTGGTAATGTTATGCACATATTCGGGCACGGGGAATGTACCGCCTGCAAGGTTGGCCCACGGCAGGGGCTTGTCGAAACAGAGCGACAGATAGTCGAGCCTGATGTTGCCGCCTGACGTCTGGCGGATGGTCACGTCGTTCGTCGTGCGCAGCGAGTCGTCCAGGGCGAAGGTCTTCGTAGAGACGGCTCCCTTGCTGTAGCGGTCGATGGCCGAGGCAACGCTGACCGTTCCCACCGTCGTGCCGTTCACGGCCACCTCGGCGGCAAAGGGTGCATCGAACGTCATGACCATCGTCAGCTGACCCTTCGCTCCGGCGGGTGCTTCCATCTGATAGCTGCGCGCTACGCCCGTGCCAAACAGGCGGCTGTCGTACAGGTTGCGGCCACCGTGGTACCATGCGTAGTCGTCCACCTCGTAGAGCGTGTGATAGTCGTAGGGTGCGGGGTAGTGTGCCGCCTTGAACTCCTCCTCGCCTACGGTCAGTGCCGTGGAGTCGTTCTCGGTCAGCAGGTAGTAGCCATGTTGGCTATAAGGGTTGCGGGTGCGGGTGGTCTGCGTGGCACTGCTCCATCCCACGGGACCCACGGCGTAGAACAGCCGTCGGCCGCCCACGGTGCAGGTGGCCACCTCCTTCAGGTCGTCCGTCGCCGTCAGGTAGTCGGCTGTCAGCTGCTCGGGCTGCAGGGCTCCGCCGTAGCCGTAGACCTTCACCTTGCTGACGTCCGAGAAGCCAGCCTTGCGTATCAGTGCCTCCGTAAGTTCGTAGACACCCGTCGACGGCACTCGTATCTTCGCCCATCGCCCCGTTGAAAGAACCGATTGGTTGGCGTAGCGCTGTGTCGACGCCTCCTGTCGGCGTGACCGTTTAACCTCGCGCCCCAGCGCCCCTGTGCCATCGTATCCCTGTGCCTTCGCATGCCCTTCGACCGTCAGCTTGAAGCTGACCAGCTTCTGCAGCCGTCCGTCGCGTTGCACGATGGGTACAAAGCTCACGTACAGCGTGCCCTGACGGCGAGCCACGCCTACATATTGTGACACCTGCGGCATGGCGGGCCACTGTCGCGTCGTGATTGTCCTCAGACGCGCCGTGTCCGTCGGCGTCATGTCGATAAATTCCGGGTATTCTATTTTTACCGTGTAGACAGAGTCCGCATAGTGGGCTCCCAGCGCTTGTGTATAAGTGAACAGCGGCATCAACGAGTCAATCCTGACCTCACGGGCGGTCAGGTTGAAAAACCCCTGTGCTGCAACATGCTGTTGGACGGCAAGGAGCATCATGCATGACATGAACAGTCCACGGAAATACTTCACTATATTCTTTAACGCCGTTAAGCGTGAAATATTGCATCCGCACTCATTTAATATTTCCATATCGCACAGTCTGTCCGCCTGAGTAATCTAGACATGTGTACAATAGGGTCTCCTGTGTACTCAGATTTCTGCGGAGCCTCCGCGTGTTTGTCCCAGGCCGTGGGACATTTGTCCCAGGCCGTGGGAATCTTCTGTGGAAGCTCCCTGTAATTCACCACAGAGCCACAGAGCGCACAGAGGGATGAAATCTCTGAGTCCTCCGTGGGATAATCGCATTGCAAATGCTTATACTCCATGCAGCCGAATTTCAAATTCGGCTGAACGGAGTTTTCCTTTTGCATTTCCCTCGTTTTTTCGTAACTTTGCGGTCAAAGACCGCGAAGTTACTCTGTCTCGGCAAAAAAAAGAATGAATTCTTTTGTTTTGCTCTCGACTTTTTGTAACTTTGTAAGAATTCGCTGGATTTCTTTATATAAAGGCAATCTGGGGAATTGAGGATTTTGAAGGTTACGAATTGGAGACCGTACATAATGCATACTTTACCTATCCGCACCAATGTAGTTTTATGGTTCCACTATTTTCCAATTACCGTGACCAGTAGATCCGTCACGGTCAATGAATCTCAATGATTTGAGTTTATTGATATGCTTTTGGACTGCTGTTACAGATATTCCGATTCTATTCGCAATATCACTTCTTGTGATATAATTATCTGCATATATCATCTTATATATGTTAGCAGCAGTTTCAGATAACCCTTTAGACAAC
>JAFYDA010000074.1 GCA_017545045.1 Prevotella sp.
CCTATATGCTTATTGTCTGATGTCTAATCATATTCATCTGCTCATTCGTGAACGCGAGGACACAATTGGAATGGCTATAAAAAGGATTGCTTCATCTTATGTGTACTATTATAATCACAAGTATTCAAGAGACGGCCATCTGTAACTGCTTGGGCTTTTAAAAGGCGACGTATAAACTATTTCTGGGGAGCCTCTACGTAAATATAGGGAGCCTCCGCGTGTTTTTCCCAGGCCGTGGGACATTTGTCCCAGGCTGTGGGAACTTTCTGGGGGGGCTCCGCATTTTTGTGTGCTGTAGTGGTTTTTCTCCCAACGGTTGCAAAGTTGAAAATAATTATGCTGAAAGTTTTGCGTTTCGGCTTTTTTTGAATATCTTTGCATCATGAAGCAGAAGAAACCCAAAATGCGCTCCTTCGCCCGCCGCCTGACACGACGTATAGCACTCACACAGCTCGTCGTGATGGGGCTGGCCTCGTATCTCATCTATCAGACCGCCAGATTCTTCGTCAACGAAGAAGAGATAGACATGTACCAGAGTTATCTGTGGACTGCCAATGCCAGAGTAAATGGTATCCTCACCGAGGTGTCGGCATCGACGGAGAACCGCGTGGACGAGATTGAGAACAGCCTCGACCGTCCCGACAAGATGATGGCCATCATGAAGGAGGTGGTGGCGCGGAGTCCGCATATCCGCAGCTGTGGCATCAGCTTTGCGGCCGACTACTACCCTCAGAAGGGACACTGGTTCTGTCCCTACGCCGTGAGGGACGACGACGGCCGGATCGTGCAGCGGTTCATAGGCGACAAGAAGAACGACTACCTGAAGGCCGAATGGTTCGTTGAGGCGATGAAGGCCGAGAAGGGCTATTGGTCGAAACCCTTCTTCGACTCTACGGACACCATCACGCCGCTGGTGGCCTATCTGGTGCCCATCCACGACGTGCAGGGCAAGACGGTGGCCGTGCTTGGTGCCGACCTGCTGCTGAGCTGGTTTAACAAAAGGCTCTTGGAGGGTATCCACTACAGCGGCGACTCGGTGCACGTCGAATTCAGGAGAGGGCAGGCGGCAGCTGCCGGTACAACGGATGATGACGATGACGACAGCGATGACCGCAGGTGGAGGTTCATCTCGATGAACTTCATCATCGACACCGACGGTACGTTCATAGCCCATCCTGACGGCCGCCACGTTATCAGCGACAACTACTTCGAGCGTGCTAAGGAGACGCCCGACACGATTGACGACTACGTGGGCCGCCAGATGGTGGCAGGCCGGAAGGGTGTCTACTGCGACAGCACGGGCAGTGCCGCCCACTTCGAATTCTTCGACATGGACCGTTTCAACGTCTACATGTTCTACGAGCCCGTGGAGGGCACCAACTGGTCGATGGGCCTTGCCGTGCCGCGGCTGATGATCGACGGGCCGGGCATGGCCATCGGCATCGTGATGCTGGTGCTGATAGCCCTGGGCATGTTGGTGACGCGCATCGTCGGACGCATCGTCGTCAACCGTGCTACCAGGCCGCTGAAGCTTCTGGCCGAGTCGGCCGACAAGGTGGCCGAGGGTAACTTCAACGTGCCGCTGCCCCGCATCAAGCATAACGACGAGATACGCATGATGCGCGACTCGTTTGAGGATATGGAGCGCTCGCTCACCGAGTATATCGACAACCTGAAGGATACGACGGCCTCAAAGGCGGCCATAGAGAACGAGCTGAAGGTGGCCCACGACATACAGATGTCGATGCTGCCCAAGACGTTCCCGCCTTATCCCGAGCGCGACGACATCGACATCTATGGCTCGGTGACGCCGGCCAAGGACGTGGGCGGCGACCTGTTCGACTTCTTCATCCGCGACGAGCGTCTCTTCTTCTGCATCGGCGACGTCTCGGGCAAGGGTGTGCCCGCCTCGCTGGTCATGGCGGTCACGCGCTCGCTGTTCCGCAACATCTCGGCGCATACGGCCGAACCCGACCATATCGTACTGACGCTGAACAACGCCCTGGCCGACGGCAACGAGGCGAACATGTTCGTGACACTTTTCGTCGGTGTGCTCGACCTGCAGACGGGCTTGCTGAACTATTGCAATGCTGGCCACGACGAGCCGCTGCTCATTAGTTGTGACGACGTCAGCACGCTGGCCTGCGACCCGAACCTGCCCGTCGGCATCATGGCGGGCTGCACGTTTACGCGGCAGCAGGTTACCATTGCGCCTCAGACCACGCTGTTCCTTTACACCGACGGACTCAACGAGGCAGAAAACGTCCAATACGAGTTGTTCGGCATGCATCGTATCGTCAGCCTGTCGCGCCAGCTGATGGCCGAGGGGAATAACCAGCCCGCCACCGTCGTCAGCCGCATGACCGAGGCCGTCAAGACTTTCGTCGGCGAGGCCGAACAGAGTGACGACCTGACGATGCTGGCCATCAAGTATATGAAGCTGTAAAACACCAAAAACTATAAGAACATGATGATGAAGAACAGAATTGCGGCTTTCGCCGTTGCCATGACGTCGGCTGTGTTTTCAGCCACGGCGCAACAGTATCAGGTACCCGTTTCAGAGCAGCACGAGCAGATGCAGACGGGGCAGTATCAACCCACGTGGGAGTCGCTGGAACAGCACCAGACGCCCGAATGGTTCCGCGATGCGAAGTTCGGCATCTGGGCGCACTGGGGGGCTCAGTGCGTGGAGGGCTCCGGCGACTGGATGGCCCGCGAAATGTATATGGAGGGCAACTATAAGTATAAGTACCACCGCGAGCACTACGGCCACCCCTCGGAGTTCGGCTACAAGGACATCCTGCCGCTCTTCAAGGCCGAGAAGTGGAACCCCGAGGCGCTGGTGGAGCGGTATAAGCGTTGCGGTGCCCAGTATTTCTTCGTATTGGGCAACCATCACGACAACTACGACCTGTGGGATTCGAAATACCAGCCGTGGAACTCGAAGAACATCGGCCCTAAGCGTGACATCCTGGCCGAGTGGGCCGCTGCCGCCAAAAAGGCCGGACTGCCCCTGGGCATCTCGTTCCATGCCGACCATGCCTGGACGTGGTTTGAACCCTCGCAGCGCTACGACCTGGAGGGTGATAAGGCCGGTGTCTGGTATGACGGCAACCTGACGAAGGAGGACGGCAAGGGCAAATGGTGGGAAGGACTCGACCCGCAGATGCTCTACCAGCAGAACCACCCGATGAGCAAAGGCTCATGGGACAACGGAGCCATCCACGGCCAGTGGGGATGGGGCAATGGTGCCTGTCCGCCGTCGCAGGCGTTTGTCACCAATTTCTACGACCGCACGCTGGACGCCATCAACCGCTACCAGCCCGACCTCATCTACTTCGACGTGACGGTGCTGCCCTTCTATCCCATCAGCGATTGTGGACTGAAGATTGCTGCCCACATGTATAATAAGAACCCGCGAGGCGTGGTCTTCGGCAAGATCCTGAGCGACGAACAGAAGAAGGCACTGACGTGGGACGTGGAGCGTGGCGCGCCGAACCAGATGGTTGAACAACCTTGGCAGACGTGCAACTGCATTGGCGACTGGCACTACAATACCAATACCTATAAGCACGGCTACCGCACGGCCACCAATCTGGTGAAGCAACTCGTTGACATCGTGTCGAAGAACGGCAACCTGCTGCTGAACATCCCGCTGCGTGCCGACGGCACCTACGACGAGAAAGCCGCCGCCTTCCTCGACGAGTTGGAGGCATGGATGTCGCAGAACGGCGAGAGCATCTTCGGCACCCGTCCGTGGGTGAAGTTCGGTGAGGGACCTGTGGCTGAGAAGAAGATCAATATCAACGCCCAGGGCTTCAACGAGGGACAGTACAACGGCATGGACTATCGCGACATCCGCTTCAACCAGACCAAGAAGTACCTGTATGTCACGGCCATGGGATGGCCTGAGGACGGCAAGCTGCTTATCAAGTCGCTGGCCAAGGGCAACAAGGACTTCAAGAAAAGCATTTCAAGCGTGTACTTGCTCGGACACGGCAAGCTGAAGGCCCGTCAGACGGTTGCGGGACTGGAGGTTGAACTGCCGAAGCCCTGCAACCGGATAGCTCCGGTCATCAGGGTGGCTAAATAGTAAATCACTTGATTTTCGACGTCATCTCATTGCGCACACCCTTATAGTCCTTCAGAAACGCCTTGGCTGAACCGAAGTTCAGGTTCAGGTCGAGGCGTACGGGGATGTGGTTCTGGTCGTCGGTGACGAAAAAGCGGATGAGTTCGCGGTTCTCGCCTTTCTCGCGCTCGATAAACGAGAAGACCAGACAGCGGAACTTCTCCTTGGTGTCGTCGACCTTGAACGTCTCGCGGCCGCGGAACTGCAGCCACGAATGAGAGAGGCGGCTGGCATCGCTGATGGGCATGGGTATGCGGTCGCCCTCCTTCATGGTGGAACTGTCGAAGTTGCGCGCACGGAGGAAAATGCTCATCATGTCGTAGATGCAGTCCTTGTAGCGGGCGTCTTTCCAGTGTACCTCGCCGTCGGCATCGACGCGGTGCATGCGCAGCTTGCAGGTGTTCTGGGGATAGGTGTACCACAGCTCGTCGATGTAGTAGCGCTTACCTTCGCGTGCTCCTTTTCGGAAGTAGAGTGGCGACAGGTCGGTGTCGCAGTAGGAGAGCAGCGTGTCGCGCATGGTGAAGAACTTGTCGAGGCGCTTGTTGCCGCCTGTGACAAGGCTCGCCCGCCACGCCTTCTTGCCGTCGAAGGTAGTGAGGTCGGTATTCATGGTGGCCTGTCCCACCTTGAACCAGACGAACTTCCAGTTGAAGTAGAGGTTGTAGGTCAAGCGTTCGCCGCTGGCAAAAGCGGTGTTCTCGATGCCGCAATCTTGTGACCTGGCGGTGCAGGCGAACAATGATATGAAAAAAATAAATAAAGCTTTCCGCATGTCTTTGCTGTTTTGCTGTTAGTTAATTCACAGTCTGACGCCTGTGGTTTTCTGGATGTACTCTTTTCCCAGTTCCTTGGCACGTTGGGCGTTTCTGTTTCTCAGTTTTTTCTCCTTGTCAGGCTTTTGTTTGGTGATGGCCAGCGGTTTCTGTCTGAAGCGGGGGCGTGACGTGAGGTTCCAGTTGCGGGTGACGTCCCACTTCGCCTTGCATTCCGTTTCGTCCGGATAGTAGTAGACGTTCTCTGCCTCCATGTCGGCATTGTAGTCGCCGGTATCCCACTTGTTGTTGCCATTACGGTCGATGAAGGCGCGCAGATAGTATTTGCCGGGATTGATGTATAGGAACTTGACAACTCCCGCCGGCGTGGCCCTGAGCTGCTTGACGACCGCATCCGATGAGCTGAGCAGCTGTACGACGATGCCCGTGTCCTGGACGCCGCTCAGGTTGACGGTCAGGGTGCTGAAGTCTTCTTCTTTCTTGATTTTCAGACCTTGCTTGACGGCATCAGTGACAAGACCGAAGATGTCCTCAACGGCGGCGGAGTCGATTTCCAGACTATACTCGCTCCCCATCTTCCAGTCTGCCGACAGTTCGTATTTCCGGATGTTTCCCTCGACAGGACGGAACGTGTAGGCCGCCTTATACCACAGGGAGTCCACCTTGGTATAGAGGTGAATGCCCGCTGTGTCGAGTCGTTGCAGGGGAGCCGGCGACTCGATGGTGATGCGCTGGTCGGGTGCCAGGCTTCCCGTCGGCATGATCTTCAGCTTGATCCACTCGGGCGGCGGTACAGAGTCGTAGTCCTGACCTCTCTTCTTCTTCTTCTCCTGCTCCTTCAGCCATTTCTCCATTTCCTTCTCCTTGTTCTTGACGCGTTTCTCGTGAGGCACCTTGGCCAGGAACTCTATGGTGTCGGTTTGGCTGACAAGCTGGTTCAGCGAGTCGGTCATCATGTATTCCACCTCCGCACGCAGGGTGTCCTGATTGATCAGCGTAGTGTCCCGCAGCCAGTAGAAGATAGTGTCGTTCTTCGCACTCGGCTCGACGATGAAGGCCGAGTCGGACGGGAAGTTCAGACCGCGGATGACGGGCAGCAGCGAGTCGCCGTAGCTGAAGTAGAATCCCAGCTTGTGAGGCTCGGCGCGTTCCGTCTTGATGAGGTAGCGGCTGTCCTGAATGGCCGTGAAGGCCAGCAGCGTAATGTCGTCGGGCAGGAAATGGGTGTAGGGCACCTGCAGGATGTTGTCGATATGCAGGGAGTCGCGCCAGATGGTGTCCTGACGGGTGTCGGGCTTCCAGGAAGGTTCAAACGTATGGTGGCTGAAGGCCAGCATCTCGCTCTTCTGATTGTAGATGAAGTCGCCGTCGGCATCCTGCAGGGCGTATGCGCGGTAGGTGCCGGGAGCCACACCCTTGACGGTGAAATGTCCGCGGCTGTCGGTACGCGAGATACGCATCATGGGCTTCTGCTTGAAAATACTGTCTGACAGGTCGTCGTAGAGACCTACGAGGATGCCTTTGACAGGCTCCAGGTTCTCGGCGGCCAGCACGTAGCCCGACACTTCGAAGGTGTCAATCTCCGTACCGGTTGAGAAGGTGAAGGTGTAGTTGCCCATAGGATTGCCTTCGTTGTTGTCGCTGATGGCGTCGCTGAAGTCGATGGTATAGGTCGTGTTCTCCTTGAGCGTGTCTTTCAGATCCACGATGACGCGCTTGCCGGCGGCTTTGATTTCGGGCATCTCCAGCTGCGGCGGCGAGACGATGACCTTGTTCATGGCATCCTCCAGCTTGATGTACTCATTGAAGCTGATGGTGACGCGTTTGGTCTCCACGTTGGTGGCCTTGTCGTTCGGCGAGGAGCCGATGACATAGGGCGGCGTGTCATCGTACCACCCGCCGTCGGGACTGCCCATGCGGGCACAGCTGATGACGGCAAGTGCTGCCAGACAGATATACAGGAGTTTCTTCATCGGTTCAGTTCTAACAGTTGCTCTATATGTTTGCGCTCGTTGCTCAAGCGGGGCACCTTATGCTGTCCGCCCAGCTTGCCCTGCTGCTTCAGCCAGTCGTTGAAGAGCCCATGCCGCGCCGTGACAATCTGCAGCGGCTGCAGGGTGATGTCCTTGTAGCGCTTGGCTTCGTAGTCGCTGTTCAATGCCTGCAGCCGTTGGTCGAGCAGGACGGCAAACTGCTGCACGTCCTGGGGCGGGCGGCTGAACTCGATGAGCCACTGATGGCGGCACTTGGCGTGGTCGTCCATAAACACCGGCGCAGCCGTGTACTCCAGCACCTCGGCACCCGTCTGCTGGCAGGCGTACTGCAAGCCCTGCTCGGCGTTGTCGACGATGAGCTCCTCGCCAAAGGCGTTGATGAAGTGCTTCGTGCGGCCGGAGATGACAAACATGTAGGGATTCTTCTGGGTGAAGCGTACGGTGTCGCCTATCATGTAGCGCCACAGTCCGCACGACGTGGAGATGAGCATGGCGTAGTTCTTGCCGGGCTCCACACCCCAAATGGGCACGATATTGCGCGCTCCGGTTTTCCCGGAGAGTTCCTTGCGCTCTCCGGTTTCCCCGGAGAGTTCCTGGAATTCATAGAAAACGTCGTAATCGAGCATCAGCATCATCGACTTGTCCGCAGGGTCGCTCTGAAGGCCGAAGAAGCCTTCGCTGGCGTTGTAGGTCTCCATGTAATGCATGCGGGGCGACGTGATGAGCCGCTCGTACTGCTGGCGGTAGGGCGTGAAGGCCACGCCGCCGTGGAAGAACACCTCGATGTTGGGCCACACTTCCTCCAGGTGCTGCTTGCCGCTGAGTTCCATCATGCGGTCGAGCACGGAGAGCATCCACGACGGAACGCCTGAGATGTTGGTGACGTTCTTCGTCATGGCCTCGCGGGCTATGCGGTCGCGCTTGATCTCAAAGTCTGAGAGCAGTGCCGTCTGCTTCTTCGGCACGCGAAGCAGGTTAGCCAGCGGGTTGATGTTCTCGATGAGGATGGCACTGAGGTCGCCCACGAGTGAACCCGGCAGGTTGTAGTTGGGCGCATGGCTGCCGCCGAGAATCAGGGCGCGCCCGTCGAAGAGGCGGCTCTGCGGATTGTTGCGCAGGTAGAGGGCCACCGTGTCGAAGCCGCCTGCGTAGTGGATATGCTGCAGACCTTCGCTGCTGACGGGGATGAACTTCGACTTGTCGTTGGTGGTGCCGCTCGACTTGGCATACCATTTCACGCGGCCGGGCCACAGCACGTCGCGCTCACCATGGCGCATGCGGTCGATGCTCTCCTTCAGCTCTTCGTAGCTGTTGACGGGAACGAATCGTGTGAACTCTTCATAACTGCTGATGTTGGCGAAGTTATGCTGACGGCCATACTCCGTCGTCTTGGCGCGCTCCAGAAGACGGCGTAGCACGTCACGCTGCAAAGTCTCTGCCTCGCTGTTATGCCGTTCCAACTGCCGCTGTCGGGGCAGGAATATCTTGCCTGCTATACTTGTTAAGCTCATTGCCTGCTATGTTTTGACTGCAAAATTACGCTAAACTTTCGTAACGGCGCAATAATTAAGCATTTTTTAATACTCATTATTAATTAATTTCGTAACTTTGCGCTGTGTTGAACCGTACACTCCAGTCGGCTCCGCTATTCCTGCCTGCCGTGGCCTTTATAGCGGGCATCGCCACAGGCCGTTTCCTGACGGGCGACGTGTGGTGGTATTTATTGATTGTCGCCGTCGTGCTGATGGTGACGTCGTGGCGATGGCCGCTGATGCAGTCGGCGGCGGTGCTGGCGACAATGGGTGTGCTGGGAGCTGTGCTTTCGTCGAGAACGCGCCTTCAGCACGAACAGGTGACGTGGCCCGACGACATGGTGCGCTATGAGGCTGTCATCGTGTCGGAACCTGTGGAGAAGCCACGGACGGTGGCGGTCGATGTCTGCATAGTTGACAACGGGCGCAAGGTGAAATGCTATATTGCAAAGAACGGACGAAGCAGGGCGCTGGCTGTGGGCGACCGTCTGCAGCTTTGTTCACGTATTGAACAGAACCGTGACTGGAAAAGGGGGGCGTTTGACTACCGCCGCTATCAGGAGATTCAAGGATTCTCAGGCCAGACTTTCGTCAGGAAGGATGACTGGCAGCGGCTGTCACGCTCATGGCAGGGACTTTCGGGCTTCAGCCAGCTGAAATTACGCTTCCTCTGTTACCGTCACCAGCTATTGGAACGTTATCGTGCGATGGGGGCTGCAGATGAGCAGTATGCTGTAGTGGCCGCTATGACCTTGGGTGACAAGTCGGCCATGACACACGAGCTGAAGAACGTCTATGCCGTCAGCGGAGCCTCTCATGTGCTGGCGCTCAGCGGTCTGCATTTAGGCATCATCTATATGATATTGTCGCTGCTTGTGGTGAACCGCCGACTGCGGTTTGTCTCCCAGATTCTGATTGTGACAGCTATCTGGGGCTTTGCGCTGTTGGTGGGACTGCCCTCCAGTGTGATACGTTCGGCAGTGATGATCAGTGTATATGCCCTGTTGTCGCTGGCAGGACATAACCGCATGTCGCTCAATGCACTGGCCTTGGCGGCATTGTGTATCCTGACGGTCAGTCCCGATGCCCTGTTCGACATAGGCTTCCAGATGTCGTTCCTTGCCATGCTGGCCATCCTGACGGTTCAGCCGCTCCTTGAAGGGCTCATACGTCGCGAAAGGCTCTTTGACCATCCGCTGCTGCGCTGGCTATGGGGGCTTACAACGGTTTCCGTGGCTGCCCAAGTGGGTGTGGCTCCGCTGGTGGCCTGTTACTTTGGCCGCTTCTCCACGTATTTTCTGTTGACGAACCTGATAGTGATACCTGCCGTCATCGTCATCCTCTACCTTGCCCTGGCCTCATTGCTGCTGCCTGTGGTGGGGAGTGTCTTGCTGTGGGTGGTTGGTGCTCTCAACACGGTTCTGTCCTTTGTGGCCGCGCGCCTGCCATTTGCAAGTATCGAGGGGCTGCATCCCTCTGTGTTGCAGACGGCGATGATTTATGTGATGATTATTTCTGTCTATTTGATTGTTGTAAGATATGATAAGTCTGTTTGATCTTTTCCTGCTGTCGGTAGCTTTGGCCATGGATTGCTTCACGGTGAGCATCATGAGCGGCGTTATCCTGCGCCGTCCCGTCAGTGGGGCTATCCTGCGTATGGCGCTGCTCTTCGGACTGTTCCAGGCCGCCATGCCGCTGATAGGCTGGTTTGGAACGGCCTATTTCAGCCATTATGTGGAGGCGATAGACCACTGGATAGCCTTTGGCCTGCTTGTGTTTATCGGTGGTAAGATGGTGAAGGATTCTTTTCAGAAAGATGACGACCACCGCAGTTTCAATCCCCTGTCGTTGAACACACAGGTGTTGCTGGCCGTTGCCACGAGTATCGATGCGCTGGCCGTAGGCGTCTCAATGGCCTGCTTAGGCTATGAGCACGTGTCTCAACTGCTGTTGCCGCTGACGATGATTGGCGTGGTGTCTTTCATTTTCAGCCTGCTGGGCTATGTGCTTGGAGGCCGCTTCGGACGGATGATTGCCCATCGCCTGCGGCCTGAACTGGTTGGTGGGCTGGTGTTGATATTCATTGGCTGCAAGGTGCTTGTCACGCATCTGATGGAAGGATCGCGTGACACGAAGCACTACACCCACGAAGTGCTGAACCGCATGACGCCCATCAAGAATCAAGGCGACAGTCAGACCTGCTGGATTTACGCCATGCTTGCCGCCATTGAGACGGAACACCTGCGATGGGGCGATTCTGTGAACCTGTCGGCAGCCTACGTGGAAAAGAAGTTGATGGAAGAGCCGCAGGCGCCCAAGTCGAAGCGCGGCATGGGGGCCACACTGCTGTCGCTTATCCAGAAGCATGGCGTGGTGGGCTATGATGCCATGCGCCATGTTGATACGCCTGTCCCTCGTTTTGTCTTCATGCTGGGAATGGAGTACACGCCGCAGGAGTTTGCCCGCAGTGTCTGTGCACCTGACGAATACGTCTGTCTGACCAGTACGTCCAAGGCACCTTATTATAAAGAGGTGGAAATAGACGAGCCAGACAACTGGCTACACCAGCGTTTTCTCAACGTTCCCATGGACACGCTGCTCAGCAAGACTGTCCGTGCCGTGCGCAGTCATCATGGCATCTGCTGGGAAAGCCGGGGACATGCCATGGCCATTGTGGGTATTGCGCACGATGACGATGGTAAGAAGTATTTCATCATGAAAAACTCATGGGGCACGGCACGGTCTCACAAAGGACTCGAGTACCTGCCGTTCAGTAAGTTCCGTTCAACGACGCTGGCGGTAGAAATGTCAAAAAATGCCTACGAGAATCCGTAGGCATTTTATAGTTTATGATTGCTGTCCGCTAAAAGTTGAAAAGCTATTTGTTCAGCTTCCATGTGACGCCGTCCTTGGTGTCCTTCACTTCGAAGCCGGCGGCAGCCAGTTCATCGCGTATCTTGTCGGAGGTGGCCCAGTCCTTGTCGGCCTTTGCCTTGGCACGCAGTTCGAGCACCATGTCGACGACCTTGCCGAAGGCTTCCTCGCGGCTGTCATTGGAACCGCTCTTTTCTGCCTTCAGGCCGAGAATGTCTATGGCGAAGAGGTGCATCACCTCGGAAAGCTCCTTCATGCAGTCAGCACAGATGGTGGCTTTGTGGTCGACGAGTTTGTTAATGACCGTGCAGGCTTCAAAAAGGTAGCTGATGACCTGCGGTGTGGCGAAGTCGTCGTTCATGGCGTCGTAGCATTTCTGGCGCAGTGACTTGACAATGCGCTCGGTCTCGGCGTCACATTGCGGGGAAACAGCAATGCGCGACAGGTCGGCAATGGCGTTCATGAGCTTTTCTAATCCTTTCTCTGCAGCGACAAGCGCCTCGTTCGAGAAGTCGACGGTGCCGCGGTAGTGGGCGCTCAGCACGAAGAAGCGGATGGTCATGGGCGAGTAGGCTTTCTCCAGCAGCGGATGGTTGCCGGTGAAGAACTGCTCCAGCGTGATGAAGTTGTTGTACGACTTGCCCATCTTCTGGCCGTTGATGGTCAGCATGTTGTTGTGCATCCAGTATTTCACAGCCTGATGGCCCATCGAAGCCTGTGCCTGGGCTATCTCACACTCATGGTGGGGGAACACAAGGTCCAGTCCACCACCGTGTATGTCGAACTCCTCGCCCAGATATTTTCTACCCATCGCCGTACACTCGCAGTGCCAGCCGGGGAAACCGTCGCTCCAGGGCGATGGCCAGCGCATGATGTGCTCAGGCTGTGCCTTCTTCCACAGGGCGAAGTCGGCCTGATTGCGCTTCTCGCCCACGCCGTCGAGTTCGCGTGATGCATCCTTGATGTTCTCCAACGAACGGCCGCTGAGGATACCATACTTATACTGCTTGTTATACGCTTCAATGTCGAAGTAGATAGAGCCATTGCTCTCGTAGGCGAAGCCGTTGTCGAGAATCTGCTGCACCAGTTGCTGCTGCTCAATGATATGACCCGTGGCGTGGGGCTCTATCGAGGGGCGCAGCACGTTCAGCGCATCCATAGCCTGATGGTAGCGGTTGGTGTAATACTGCGCTATCTCCATCGGCTCCAGCTGCTCCAGACGGGCCTTCTTGGCAATCTTGTCCTCGCCTTCGTCGGCATCGTGCTCCAAGTGGCCTACGTCGGTAATGTTGCGCACATACCTTACTTTATAGCCTAAGTGCTTCAGATAACGGAACACCAAATCGAATGTGATGGCCGGACGGGCATGTCCCAGATGGGGATCGCCATAGACCGTAGGACCACACACATACATTCCCACATTTGGCGCGTGCAGCGGTTCGAACCGCTCCTTTTGCCGCGTCAGTGTATTATAAATGACAAGTCTTGATTCCATATATTTATATTTAAGTTCTTTTCTTTTGAAAAAGTCCGCTACAACTCTCACGAGCTGTAGCGGCACAAGCCTATGTTTAACTAAAAATCCTTTTCTCTAAAAGAAATTTTCAGCCCACAAGGGCTAAAAATTTGAAAGTTTAAATGGATGTCTCACGACGGCCACCTGTTATCCTACAGTTGAAAACTTTCTTTTACCAATAACTAAAAACCTAAAACTATAAATATTACTACTAACCTAAAACAATCTATTAACC
>JAFYDA010000007.1 GCA_017545045.1 Prevotella sp.
CTATTAACGACGTTCACCAGAACAGATAGTCCGTCTGGGGGCTGCCTATTTCCTGATGCTCTGCTTCAGCTTCAGAATACGACGCACGCTCTCGTCAATGCGCTGCTCTGTGATTTCACCGGCTTCTACAGCCTTGATTACCGCGTCGAAAGCCTCCGTGAACACTTGCGGACCGAGCACGATGTCGACACCGGCCTTGATGCAACCCACGGCAGCCTCGCCGTTGGTGTACTGCTGGGTGATGGCCCCCATCTCCATCGCATCGGTGATGATGAGGTTCTGATAGCCCAGTTCGCGGCGCAGCTTGTCCTGAAGTATAATCGGCGACATTGTTGAAGGGATGTCGGAGCCCGTCACGTTGGGCGCACTGATGTGAGCCGTCATGATGAGTTGGCACCCCCACTGTATGCCCGCCTTGAAGGTGACCATCTCGCACGAGAGCATCTCCTCCCACGTCTTCTGCGAGCTGGCATAGCCGAAATGCGTGTCGGCCTTGGTGTCGCCGTGACCAGGGAAGTGCTTGACGCATCCCGTGACGCCGGCATCCTTCAGTCCCTGCAGATAGTTGGTCACCATCGGGGCGGCTATCTCAGGCTTGTCGCTGAAGGCACGAGCACCGATGACGATATTCTCAGGATTGGTGTTCACGTCGGCCACAGGGGCGAAGTCAATATCGAAGCCGTAGCGGTGGAGGTAGGTGCCGATGGTGTTGCCGCACTCGTAAGCATTCCGTGGGTCGCCAGTGGCGCCGATGGCCCCCATCGACTCGTAGGTCTTCACCTTGAAGTTGCTGTTGCGCCCTATGCGAGCCACTCGCCCGCCCTCCTCATCAATGCACAGCAGGGGTGAGCCTTTCAGCGCACGAATCTCAGGGATGAAGCGTGCCAGTTGTGCTTCGTCCTCGATGTTGTGCGCATAGAGGATGATGCCGCCCACGGGATATTTCTCGTTCACCTTCCGCATCATCTCGTTGACGGCCTGCAACTTGATTTTGGTGAGGTCGTCGACACTCTGGTCAATGCCGCCGGAGCGGTTGAAGTGGATGGTGGTGTCGAGACATTCTGGTCGCACATAGAACATCTGTCCCACTTTTTCGCGCAGCGTCATCCGCTGCAGTTGCGACTCCACCTCATCTGTTGGAGGCGTATCTGTGTTGTCTTCATTCGAACACGAACTGAGCATCATCAGGCCACAAGATGTAAGGATGGTGGCCAGCATCCATAGTTTTATCTGTTTCATGGCTGCAAAGGTACTAATTATCTACGAAACACGTCGCAAATACAAAACATTTTAACTCAACAAAAGTTAAAGTTACGGGGTTATCTCCGATATTTATCGGAAATGACTAACTTTGCCGCATGAAACAACTACAAAGCGAACGGGTTTTCCTGAACATGGCCGGCAAGGAGTCGAGCCAAACAGTCCGACTGACACTTCACTTACAGGATGATGTGGACGGAGCAATTCTGAAAGAGGCCGTAGAGGCCACACGACAGCGATACCCCTATCATCAGGTAAGGCTCTGCACACGTGGCGACGAGCAGGGCATAGCGCATTATGCCTTCGATGACAACCCGCTGCCGTGGGTAGTAACGGCAGGCCGGCAGCAGGTGGTGCTGCTCAGCCAGACAGCCAACCACCACCTGCTGGCCTTTGCCTGGTGGGATGACTGCATAGCCCTCGACTGGTTCTATCCGCTGACTGACGGCACCGGAGCCTACTGCATACTCCGCACACTGCTCTACGAATATTGCCGCAGGCGCTATGACAGCACGTTGAACAGCGCGGGCATCCCTGTCACTGGCGATGACATCAGCGAAGAGGAGACTGTAGACCCCCTCACGTTGCCAAGACCTGACTGCATCAGGCCACAGCCTGTTCCCGACAAGCCCAAGGCGCTCAACCTGTTCACCGATGCCGTAGTTCCGCTACGTGAAGATGAGCGTGAGGTCATCCACATCCGTGTGTCGGAGCATGAGCTGATGGAGCGGGTGCGTTCCTGCGGAGCCACCCCTGCCAGTCTGTTCGCTGTGCTGCTGTCGCGAGCCGTCAGCCGTCTGCATCCGGACTTCTCCAGCGGTGTTCCCACCATCTCCTTAGCAGTCAATCTCCGCAAGGCTACCGGCACACCATTGGCACACCAGCCGATGGTTGGTTCGGTTACAATCCCATTCCGTGAAGAGATGCTCGGACGAAGCCTGGAAGAACAGGTTAGCGATTGCCGTCAGTGGATAGCCCTGCAAAACCATCGCGACAACCTGCTGGCTTACTACTACGGCATGCACGATGGTATGGCACAACTCGAGCAGATTCCTTCTTTGGCGATGCGTCACCAGTTGCTGACAGAGGCTCATCAGGCGCTTCGTCAGCACTCCACCGTCTCGCTGAGCTATGTAGGGCGGGCAGCTATGGGAGCTGCCGAGAGGTACGTCCGCGAGATCCAGACCGAAGCCACCTCGCTGCATGCCATTCTGGTAGAGGTCAGCGCTGCGGGCGGCTCGTTCTGTATCAGTTTCATGCAGATGTTTGCGGAGGACAATTACCTCAACGCCTTCCTCAACGAACTGAGCCAGCAAGGTATCGACTATGAGATAGCAGACCGACACAAGGTCATGCTGGCACCCATTTCCGACTATCGCGAGAAGATGGATATAAATATTAACGAAAATAAAAGACGATGAAAAGACCGGTTATCTCGGAACGGATGTTCCTGTATTGGACAGACCGCGAGCATCCCAACACCTGCCGCATGACGGTCAGGATGCAGGATGCTATAGAACTGACGATGATGCAGGAGGCTCTCCGTCAGACGCAGACCCGCTATCCCTACTACAGCGTGCGGCTGGGTGTGACTACCGACGCAAATGGGCACGAGCATTATGAGTATGACGACAATCCTGCCCCATGGGTGCTGAACATAGGCCAGGAGCCGGTAGAACTCTTTGGCGCGGCATCGCACTACCACCAGCTGGCCTTCGCCTGTTGGGACGACTGCGTGGCCATCGACTTCTTCCACGGACTGACGGACGGCACCGGTGCCTACAACGTGTTGCGAACGCTGATGTATGAATACTGCCGTCGCCGATACGATGGCAGTCTCAGCAGCGATGGCATTAGGAAAGTAGGAGAAACAATCGACGAAAGCGAGTGGATAGACCCTGCATCGCTGCCTAACTTGGATTATTCATACTCTTTTCAACAACGGATTTTACGGATTACACGGATTGTACAGATTATAACGGATTTCACAGATTTCTTCCAGATTCGATGGTATGATAATAAAAAAATCCGTGAATATGATTATCCGTAATCAGGAGACGGTACTTTTGTTGAGCATACCATAGTGCTTTTGCTGAGCAAACCAGCTGGCCACTGCAGAAGAAACCTGCTGACGAGGCTGAGCTAACCAGCGCACTTAGCTGAGCTAACTAGCGCACTTACCTCATCTAACCAGCGCACTTACCTCATCTAGCCCACGCACTTAGCTCAGCTAGCTCACGGTACTTTGCTGAGCAACAGACTCGTCTTAGTCACCTGATTGCGGATGATCATTATAAAAAAATAAAATCAAAAAATGATTATCCGCAAAGAAGTCCAACTGACGCTGAAAGCGTC
>JAFYDA010000075.1 GCA_017545045.1 Prevotella sp.
CAAGCTCGTCCACATCTCTACGGCAAGTACCCGTGGTCTGTGGGCTGGTGAAATCAAGGATGATGTCTATACTGAGCAGCGTCTCTACATGGGACAGTATCTCGGCAATAAGTACATCTACTCGAAGTACATGGCTGAGCGACTGATTCTCGATGCCGTCGCTTTGCACGGATTGTGTGCAAAGATTATGCGTGTGGGTAACCTTGCTGCGCGAAGCACTGATGGTGAGTTCCAGGCCAACTTCAGTACCAACTCGTTCATGGGACGTATCCGTATCTATAACATGTTGGGCTGCTGTCCGTATGCGCTGCGTAATAAGCAGGTGGAGTTCTCGCCCATCAACGAGGTTGCACATGCCATCTGTCTGCTGGCTACAACGCCGAAAGAGTGTACCGTATTCCATCCGTACAATATTCACGGACAGTTCCTCGGTGACGTACTATCAGGTTTGAGTAAGGTGACGGGTGGCATCCGCTTTGTAGAGCAGGAGGAGTTCCAGCAGGCGATGGACGAGGCCGGCCAAGACCCGCAGAAAGCCAAGCAGATGGCGGCTATGCTGGCCTATCAAGATATGGCCCACGGACAGAAGACTGCTGATGTGAAGCGTGACAACGACTACACGACGCAGGTGCTCTATCGTTTGGGCTTTGCCTGGTCGCCCACCTCTTGGGACTACGTAGAGCGTATGCTCACTGCCATTGGTGGCTTCGGATTCTTTGAGTAAATTCAAAGTGTGGCACGCAATCTTTGAGTAAAAACTTCAAGATGAATACAGAAGAGAGAAAAGCTTTTAACAGCCAGTTCTGGCGGTTCCTGTGGTCGGCTATCCTGATTGCCCTTTCCGGCTGTCTGGGTAATGTGGTCGATGCGATCATCGTAGGCAATCTGATTGGCGAGGATGCTGTCAGTGCCATCAACTTGACACGTCCTGTGGTACAGTTTATGTATACGCTGAACATGCTTCTTGCCACAGGAGCAGGTATCTTGGTGGGAGTAGAAATCGGCAAGAAGGACATGTCACGTGCAGCCTGGTTCTATACCCTGTCGATGGTGCTATGCCTGATAGTAGGACTATTGCTTTCCGCTGCTGGTCTGTTCTGTCCAGGTATAGTCACGGGCTGGTTGTGCAGCAATGCCCACCTCTATCAGCTCACATTCGAATATTTGAGCATTATGTTGTTAGGCGCCCCTGCTTATATGGTGATGTGGGCACTCTCAACGATGGTGGGTGTGGATGGCAGTCCGCGACTGGTCTCCATTGCCATCCTGATAGATAACGCCGTCAACCTGTCACTCGACATTGTATTTATCCAGTGGCTGGGCTGGGGCATCGGAGGCTCTTCGACGGCTACCATCGTAGGCCACGTGGTGGGTATTGCCATTATGCTCTGGCATTTCCGTTACAAGGACAACCACCTCCGGCTCACTCTCACCTCTCACCTCTCACCTCTTCACTCTCTCAGATTACCTCTCTGGGTGCGCCGTTGGCCATAGCCTCTGTGTGTCTGACACTGTTGCTTTACTCGGCCAACAGCATTGTGCTGGGGGTGTTGGGGCGTACGGGTATTTTTGCCTTTGCCGTCTGCATGAACCTTTTGCAGATCTATAATCTCTTCCTGGCTGGCGTCTGCCGCACCATCCAGTCATTAGGAGCCATTCAGGTGGGCAAGGGCGACAATGAGGCTTTCCGTCTTGTCCTGCGCAAATCGTTCTCGTTTATCACTGCGGCCATGATTCTCATCTGCATCATTGTATGGGTTGATCCGAATGTCATCTCATGTCTCTTCGGAGCCAACGATCCTGCTATTCTTGCTGAGAGCAATCATGCCTTACGTATCTTCTCACTGAGTTTCATCCCCTTCTGCTATATTTATGTGATCATGATTGTCTACAAGCTCTATGCCCATCATCGCATGGCCCTGTTTATCTCCTTCGCCCTGTCGCTGACGGTCATTCCAGTGCTTTGGCTTGTCTCGAAGTTCGTACCAAGTCTCTTGTGGTACAGCTACTTGATAGCATACATCATTGAGATAGCAGCCATCTTAGTGTTACATCATGTGATGCATGCCAAGTTTGAGCTCACACCATCTCCCAAGAATACGAATACAAGATGAATACAGAAGAGAAAAAAAGTGTCAAACCAGTCGTTTGTGACGGAAGAACCACCAACAGCCGACGGACACGAGCAGCGAGATGATGAGGGCAAAGACGAAGCCCCAGGGTTTCTCCTCCATGCCGTTCACAAGGTTCATGCCAAAGAGCGAGGCTATGAGCGTGGGGAACATCATGATGATGGTGACGGAGGTGAGCGTACGGATGACGTTGTTCATGTTGTTGTTGATAATCGACTGGTAGGTGTCCATGGTCGACTCCAGGATGTCGGAGTAGATGTTGGTGGTCTCGCGGGCCTGCGTCATCTCGATGTTGACATCCTCGATGAGGTCGGCGTCAAGCTCGTCGATCTGGAGCTTGAACTTCAGCTTCGAAAGCAGTGTCTCGTTGCCGCGGATGGAGGTCTGGAAATAGGTGAGCGAGTCCTGCAATCGGCTGAGGCCTATCAAACTCTCGTTGTTCACCTCCTTGTCGAGGTTGCGCTTGGCCTTGTCGATGAGCATGTTGATTTGCTTGAGTCGCTTCAGGTACCAGACAGCCGACGAGAGGAAGAGGCGGAAGATCATGTCGACATAGTCTGTGAATCCCACGCCGCGTTTCTGCTGGAAGGATACGAAGTCGATCATCATGTTGGTCTCGTAGAAGCAGACGGTGATGGTGACATCGCGCTTGTGGATGATGCCAAGGGGCACGGTGGTGTAGGGCGTGCGCGAACGTATCTCCTTGACGTAGGGGATGCGCAAGATGATGAGCATCCATCCGTCGTCGTACTCATAGCGTGCACGCTCGTCGGTATCGCTGATGTCCGACAAGAAGTAGTCGGGAATGTTGAACTGCTCTTCCAGTTCGCGCTGGTCGTCGTCGGTGGGGCATGTCACCTGTATCCAGCAGTTGGACTGCCACTCCTGAAGCTGGGCCAGTCCGTCTTGGGTGTTCCAATAGGTCTTCATTGTTGCTAATCCTTTTTTTAATGCACAATGCACAATTCATAATGCATAATTCACAATAAAAGCGGCAAGAGGATTAGCGGTCCTGCCTGCTATCCCCTGGCCTAACGTTTGTTACTATCCGCCGGGTAATCGTCCATAGTTCTTATTTTTTATTACTATTTTTGGTTTATCGGGTGCAAAGTTAATAAAAAAAAGTAAAAGCAAACAGGGAAAAGCGAAAAATTTCACTTTTCCCTGTTCACTTTTATCTTTTCACATTCACTTGCTATAATACTCAATCTTGCGGGTCTGCTCTATCTCCTGTCCCATCATGGACGTCTTGCGGCTGATCCAGTTGCCGTGGTCATCGTACTTATAGTCGGTGTAGGGGGTCTCAATGGTGTTGCCCATCATGTCCATCGACATGGATGCGAGAGCGCCCTTATCGTTATAAGTAAAGACCTGCGTCATTGAGCCCTGTCCGAAATCCATCGACTGGCTCTTCACCTTGCCATTCTCCCACTTGTAGCTTGTGGAAATCTTCATGTTGCCCTGTGGGGTCTCGATGGACCGCTCGGCCTTCTGAAGGTAGCCGTTCTCGTCGTAAACCAGTCCCGACAGTCCTTCGGCCTGCATCTTGCCGTCCTCAGTGAAGTTGATCACCTGCTCGCCGCGGCCCATCATTCCCGACTGGGTGATAGACTTCACGGGTCCTGTGCATTCGTTCAGTTCAAGATCGTGGAACTTGGTCTGTGCCTGCATTGCAAAGGGAAGTGCCAGCAGTGCCAGCATCATCATTACTTTTTTCATAGTTGTTTAATATTAGTTGTTAATACTTTTGGTTTAATAACGTTTGTTTGACGTACAACTAAGCGGTTGGTTTAATCGCCATGGTCTCATTTTTTCTCAGGCACGTCCTCGAGCGTTTTCTTCAACAGCGTCCAGAAAGGCTCGACAGTGGCAATGAGTGCACGCTCCGTGGTGGTGTGTGGCGACTTCATCGTGGGGCCGAGGCTGACGACGTCGAGCCAGGGATACTTGCCGAGGATGACAGAGCACTCCAGTCCAGCGTGGTCTACCTGGATGATGCCGTCCTGTCCGAAGAGCGCCTTGTACTCCTTGAGCAGCAGGTGCAGGATTTCTGAGTCAGGGTTGGGATCCCAGCCGCCATAGGAGCCGGCCGTCTCTACCTTCATGCCTGCCATGGAGAAGCAACTCTCGAGGGTCTTCACAATATAGTCCTTCATGTCCTCACGGCTGCTGCGGGCGAGAATCTTAAGCGAGGCCTTTCCGCCGCCAATGTCGATGATGGCAAGGTTGGAAGAGGTTTCGACGACGTCGGGATAGGAGGGAATCATGCGCACTACGCCGTCGTGACAGGCGTAGATGGCATCGATGAGATTATCCTGAATCTCGACGGGCACCTCGGTGGCGGGCGTCGGCACGTCCTCGGCAATGACCTCAATGCCGCTCTCTATCTGCTTGTACTCGTCCTGGAAGTCCTCGAGCCAGTCGGCGCAGAGTTCCTTCAAGGCGGGCACGTTCTCCTTGGGCAGTGTGAGCACCACCTCGGCCTTGAAGGGAATGGCGTTGCGCATGTTGCCACCCTGCCAGCTGACCAGACGGGCTTCAAGTTCCTCGATGGCCTCGCGGACGAGGCGCACCATCAGCTTGTTGGCATTGGCACGGCCTTCGTGAATCTCCAGACCGGAGTGTCCGCCGCGCAGTCCCTTGATAGTAACGCGGACGGCAGCATCGTCGGCATCCGTCTCTACCTCCTTATAGTCGAGCGTGGCGGTAACATCAATGCCACCGGCACTACCAATGACGAACTTTCCCCAGTGCTCGGAGTCGAGGTTCATCAGAATGTCACCCTGAAGTTCGCCCTCGGGCAATTCGTTGGCACCATACATGCCAGTCTCCTCGTCGCGGGTGATGAGGGCATCGATGGGGCCGTGCTTCAGCGTCTTGTCCTCCATAATAGCCATGATGGCTGCTACGCCCAGGCCGTTGTCGGCACCAAGCGTCGTTCCCGTTGCCTTCACCCACTCACCGTCGATCCACGGCTGGATGGGGTCGGTCTCGAAGTTGTGCTTCGACTCGGGTGTCTTCTGCGGCACCATGTCCATGTGGGCCTGCAGGATGACGCCCTTCCGGTTTTCATAGCCCGGCGTGGCGGCCTTGCGCATGTGGATATTGCCGGCAGGGTCCTTCACGGCATACACGCCGCACTGCTGACCGAAGTCGAGCAGGAACTGCTGGATTTTCTCTAAATGTCCTGACGGACGGGGAACTTGTGTCAGTGCGTAGAAGTTCTTCCAGATGCACTGCGGTTTCAGGTTTTTAATCTCACTCATAGTTATTCTTGTTTTAGGGTTATACGGTTCATAAACGAAAGACGCGCCCACGCATACATGCCCAGCAGGATGACGAGCATGGTCTGCACCGTATGGACGATGAGCACGAAGATGAGCGCCTGATGGTCGGCCACGCCATAGAGAATCAGCATGGTCTTGATGGCGAAGTGCCAGGGACCGGCACCGTTCGGCGTGGGCACGATGACGGCGAAATTAGCCACCACAAACGATATCAGCGCACAGCCAATGCCCAGATGGGCCGTGAAGTCGAAGCAGAAGAACGTCAGATAGTAATGCAAGAAATACATCACCCAGATGCCAACGGAGAAAAACAGGTAAAGCGGCAGGTTCTTCACATCCTTCAGCGACAGTACGCCCTCCCAGATGCCATGCATCGTCGTGCGTACCTTATTATATAATGAAAGGTGCTTCAGCAGCAGATGCAGCAACAGCAGCACGGCAGCACCGCAAATGGCCGTCACAATCCACCCCGTCAGCGAGAAACCACTCACGATGTGGTCGAACGACGTGCCCGTCTTCTGGAAGAACGTGCCGAAGGTGCTCATGCCGAAGAGCAGGATAACGCCCGAATAGAGCATCACGACGAGCGTGTCGACCGCCCTCTCCGTGACCACGGTGCCCAAAGCCTTGGAAAACGACATGCCCTCCCAACGCTTCAACACGCCGCAACGGGTAAACTCGCCTATGCGGGGAATCACCAGCGAGGCCGCATAGCTCACGAAGACGGCATTGACGACCGCCGACGTGCGCAACCGCTCTTCGCCCATCGGCTCCAGCGTCTGCTTCCAACGCCAGCCACGCATCATCTGCGCCAAAATGCCAAAAGGGAATGAGAGCAGCATCCACGTCCAGTCCATCTCATGAAGCATGACGCGACGTACGGTCTGAAAATCAAATCCACGATACATCCAATAGAGAATGGCACCGCCCAACACGAGCGGCATGGCGATTTTCAACAGCTTACTGCCAAGGTTTTTCCATTCCATCAATGCAAAGTTACATAAATAATTCATAATTCATCATCCAAAAATCATTATTTTACGATTTTTTTAATAACTTTGCACACAAAACACATCAAGATGATGAAGATAGGTATTATTGTAGCCATGGACAAAGAGCTGCAACAGTTGCAGTCATTGTTCAACAGTGAGAACGTAATGGTGAGAAAGTGCGGCATCGGCAAGGTGAACGCTGCCCTGGGAGCGCAGCAGATGATCAATGAATTCCACCCCGACGCCATCATCTCCAGCGGATGTGCCGGCGGCAACGGCGATGACATCAACGTGCAGGACATTGTGGTCAGCGCGGAGCTGGCCTATCACGACATGTACTGCGGAACGGCCATCGACAACACCACACAGTACGGCCAAGTGCAGGGACTGCCAGCACGGTTCAAGGCCGACCCGTGGCTGCTGGGCAAGGCGCAGGAACTGGCGACACACGCAGACTTCAAGACTCACTTCGGACTGACCGTCACCGGCGACTGGTTTGTAGACACGAAAGAAAAAATGCGCGAGATCATCGGCCACTTCCCAGAAGCCAAGGCCGTCGACATGGAGTCGTGCGCCATTGCACAGACGTGCTATCTCAACAAAGTGCCCTTTATCTCGTTCCGCGTGGTCAGCGACATCCCGCTGCGCGACACCGATGCCTCACAGTATCATAACTTCTGGGACACTGTGGCCGAACACTCGTTCATGACAACAAAGACCTTTGTGGAATCGCTCATAAAAAGTGAAGAGTGAAGAATGAAGAGTGAAGAATGAGAAATGAAAAAGGCACTTACACCATGAAACAAGTCAGGCCAAAGAAGAATCTCGGACAGCACTTCCTCGTCGACCTCAACATCGCCAAGCGTATAGCCGACACCGTGGACGAGCCCTACGCCGACATGCCCGTCCTGGAGGTGGGACCGGGCATGGGCGTCATGACGCAATACCTCGCCAAAAAGCCCCGCGAGTTTAAAGTCGTCGAGATTGACCGTGAATCGGTGGACTATCTCATTGGCAACCGCATTCTGGAAACAGAACAGATTATTGCCGGAGATTTCCTGCGTATGGACCTCCATGAGGTGTTTGGAGGCCGCCAGTTTGTGCTGACAGGCAATTACCCCTACGACATCTCGTCGCAGATATTCTTCAAGATGCTCGACAACAAAGACCTCATACCCTGCTGCACCGGCATGATACAGCACGAGGTGGCCCTGCGCATGGCCTCGCAGCCCGGCAATAAGCAGTATGGCATACTCTCCGTCCTCATCCAGACATGGTATGACGTGGAATACTTGTTCACGGTCGAGCCCAGCGTGTTCAATCCGCCGCCAAAGGTACAGAGTGCCGTCATCCGCATGACGCGCAACAACGCAACCGACCTCGGCTGTGACGAACAGCTCTTCAGGCGGGTCGTGAAGACAGTCTTCAACCAAAGAAGGAAAATGCTACGTGTATCGTTGCGCCAGTTGTTACCATCGGTCGACAATCTGAACCCAACGACTTTTGACCTGACTATGCGCCCCGAACAACTCGCCATCAGCCAATTCGTTGAATTGACCAACTGCGTAGAGCAGGTCTTAAAAAAGAATTAGCAGAAAAGTATCTTCAACTGCATAGAGCAGGCCTTAAAAAAGAATTAGCAGACATGTCTTCTCATTGAAGGAAGTCCAACTGACGCCTCAATGACTGCAACTCATCCCTCACCACAATCAAGCGGCTCAGCACATCAGCCGTCTTATCGGCACCATTGCGGTTGCTGTTGATAATCTTCTTGGCAGCAGCCAGCTTGAAACCACGCACCTTCACTAAGTTGTGGATAAGCTTGATTTGCTCAATATCCTTTTCCTGATACTGGCGTACCTTTGCAGGGCCGCTGGTCTTCGGCTTCAGGAGCGGGAACTCCGTTTCCCAATAACGCAACGTGCTCTCGTTCAGACCGAACATCTCGGCAACCTCCTTGATGGAATAGTATAATTTCTGGGGTTTATAAGGGTTCAATGCCATAATATTACTATTTTTGGTGCAAAGATACAAAAAACTCTTAACTATTAATCATTTACTCTCAACTTTTTTGTACCTTTGCACGCAAATTTGTAAATTGCAAAATAAATCGTAAATAGTAAATCGTCAATAAACATGATGACTGCAAAAGAAATCCGTGACTCGTTCAAACAGTTCTTCGAGTCGAAACAACACGCAATCGTTCCATCTGCACCGATGGTCATCAAGGATGACCCTACTCTGATGTTTACGAACGCAGGTATGAACCAGTGGAAAGACATTATCCTGGGCACCCGCGACCCGGAACCGCGCCGTCGGGCCGACACGCAGAAATGTCTGCGCGTCAGCGGTAAGCACAACGACCTGGAGGAGGTGGGCCACGATACGTATCACCACACCATGTTCGAGATGCTGGGCAACTGGTCGTTCGGCGACTACTTCAAGGAGGGTGCCATTGACATGGCGTGGGAATACCTCGTTGACGTGCTGAAGCTCAACCCCGAGGATCTCTATGTTACAGTATTCGAGGGTTCGCCCGAGGAGAACATCCCACGCGACGACGAGGCTGCCAAGTATTGGGCTAAGCACGTACCCGAAGATCACATCATCAACGGCAACAAGCACGACAACTTCTGGGAGATGGGCGATACAGGTCCTTGCGGTCCTTGCTCTGAGATTCACGTAGACTCTCGTACTCCTGAACAGAAGGCTGCCAGCGGGAAGACCGGTCGTGAGCTTGTAAACCAAGACGACCCGCAGGTCATCGAGATATGGAACCTGGTGTTCATGCAGTTCAACCGCAAGGCTGACGGCTCATTGGAAAAGCTAGGCATGAACGTCATCGACACGGGCATGGGCTTCGAGCGCCTAGTGCGTATGATGCAGGGCAAGCACTCGAACTACGACACTGACGTATTCCAGCCCATCATCAAGGAAGAGCAACAGATTACCGGTCTGAAATATGTCACCTTTGAAGAAGAGCAGAACGCTCCCATCTCAAAAGAGCAAGACAATATCAACGTGGCCATGCGCGTCTGTGCCGACCACCTGCGCGCCGTCTCGTTCTCGATTGCCGATGGTCAACTCCCCGGCAACGCCAAGGCTGGCTACGTCATCCGCCGCATCCTGCGCCGTGCCGTGCGCTACGCCTATACGTTCCTCAATCAGAAGGAGGCTTTCCTTTACAAGCTCCTGCCCACGCTCGTCGAAGAGATGGGCGAAGCCTTCCCCGAGCTGAAAGCCCAGCAGCAACTCATCGCCCGCGTAATGAAGGAAGAAGAAGATGCTTTCCTGCGTACACTGGACAAGGGTATTTCTTTGCTCGACAAGGCCATGGAGGAACTTCGCGAACAGAAAAAGACTGAGCTGGACGGCGTACAGGCCTTCCGCCTCTTCGACACCTACGGATTCCCCCTCGACTTGACAGAGCTCATCTGCCGCGAGAACGGCTTCACCGTCAATGAAGAGCAGTTCAACGTTGAGATGCAGAAGCAGAAGGAGCGCGCCCGCAACGCCGCCGCCGTCGAGAACAGCGACTGGGTCAATGTGGCCGACAGTTTGCCCGTCGGCACCGAACAGCAGTTCGTGGGCTACGACTACACCGAATACTCTTGCCACATACTTAGATATAGAAAGGTGACGCAGAAGAAGAACGAATTCTACGAACTGGTGCTCGACTACACACCGTTCTATGGCGAGATGGGTGGTCAGGTCGGCGATCAGGGCGTCCTCGTCAGCGAGAACGAGACCGTAGAGGTCATCGACTCCAAGCGCGAGAACGGCCAGACCGTTCACATCGTGAAGCAGCTGCCCAAGGATCCGACGGCAGAATTCATGGCCTGCGTCGACACCGACAAGCGCGACGCCAGCGCCGCCAACCATACTGCCACCCACCTGCTCGACTACGCCTTGAAACAAGTGCTCGGCGACCACGTAGAGCAGAAGGGCTCCTTCGTCAGCCCCGATACACTGCGTTTCGACTTCTCCCACTTCGAGAAAGTCAGCGACGAGCAGCTGCGTGAAGTAGAGCGCTTGGTCAACGACATGATCCGTCAGGACCTGCCACGCGATGAGCACCGCGACATGCCCATGGACGAGGCCAAGAAGCTGGGCGCCATCGCTCTCTTCGGCGAGAAGTACGGCGACAAGGTGCGCGTCATGCGCTTCGGTCCGTCATGTGAGCTCTGCGGTGGTATCCACACCACTTCCACGGGACGCATCGGTTTCTTCAAGATTATCTCTGAAGCAAGCGTGGCTGCCGGTATCCGTCGCATCGAGGCCAAGACAGGCAAGGAATGCGAGGAACTGCTGTATGGGCTGGAGGACACCGTCAAGGGCATCAAGTCGTTCTTCAACAACGCCAAGGACCTGCAGGATGTCATCCGCAAGTATATTGAAGAGCACGACACGATGAAGAAGGAGATTGAGTCGTTCCGGGCTCAGGCCGTGGAGCGCTTCGCCAAGCAATTGCTGGAGAAAGCCCGCGACGTGAACGGTGTAAAGGTGATCACCGCCGTCATGCCCTTAGAGCCCGCTGCTGCCAAGGATTTGGCCTTCAAGATTCGTGCTTCCGTCGAGGAATCGCTGCTCTGCGTGCTCGGCACGAAATATCAGGAAAAGCCGCAGCTCACCATCATGATGAGCGACGACATGGTGAGCGACCACGGTCTGAACGCCGGACAGATGGTACGTGAAGCCGCAAAGCTTATTCAGGGCGGTGGCGGCGGACAGCCCCACTTCGCGCAGGCAGGCGGTAAGAATGCCGACGGAATAAGTGCCGCTGTTGGCAAGGTTTTGGAGTTGGCGGCACTGAGTGCCTGAAGAATAAAGACGGGCTTCGCCCTAAAGAACAAAGAACAATGACAAAAAGAGCTGACCGGTGATCAGCTCTTTTTTCTGTATTGCCATATCTCAACGGAGTTGACGATATTCTGCCACAACACGTAACATCCTGCACCGATGGAAGATACAGGATTGAGATACATGTAAGCCACCCAGATGCTGAGGCCAGTGTTTTTCTGGAACAAAGACTGACCGGCATTGACCTCCTCTCCTAACCACCGCCCTACCCCACGGCCGATGACGAACTGTAGGAAGCATAACACCAGCGTGGACACTGCTATGAGCAGCAGCAGCGAAAGCGACGACTGGCTGTGAACGATGTTCTTCACGGTAATGCCCGTTGTGATGCTCAGCGACACGGCCCAGCTGTAGAAACTCAGATTAGGCTGTGACACTACCCAATGGCGAAGCGGCTCGACGTAATGCTGGATGATCCAGCCCAAGGCCAAGGGCAGCAGCAGCACCATCGACACCTTCTCCAGAATAATAAGCAGGGCAGTGACAAAGTCGACGTGTACCGTCTGCTCCAATAACGGGAACACCACGGGAATGAGCAAAGCCGAGAGAAAGGCGGAGATAAGCGTATAGGTGGTCATGGTCGAGATGTTTCCACCCAACTTGCCCACCACCACAGGTGCCGCCGCAGCCGACGGACCGATGATACATGTCAGCACAGCCTCCCACAACAATTTTTGCTCCGCATGGGCCTCTACATGGAAGATGACGCCGATGTTCACTGCCACCAACAACAGCTGCGCCAACAGCACGCCGACGTGCCAGCGGTGAAGACGCATCTGGTGGAAGTCCACCTTACAGAAAGTGATAAGCAGCGTCAAGAACACCATGAAAGGCATCAGCACGTCAAGCACCGGTCCCAGACGGTCGCCGGCAGCATCCAACTGCGGCACGCTATAGAACACAAGATAAGCCACCGTTCCCACGCTCATGGCCACTGGGAGCGTCCATTCCTTGACGAATCGTATCACACTTTTTCCTCGCATACTGTATAGAGTATCACACTTTTTCCTCGCATACCGTATAGATATAGTTATGCTCCAACCGCTCCACCGTGGTGAACTTCCAGCGTTCACCGTCAAGTGCTGCCTTTATGTCGTCGCTAATGCCTTCACCCGTCAGTTTCAGCCGTGCCTCCTTCATCGTCCATAGGCGTATAAAGGCCACCTCGGGCCGTTCAGCTTCTGTTATCAGCCGCTGCTCAGCTTCGTTCATGGTGAAGCCGACAAGACTATCCTTGTATTGTCTGACAGACTCCACATCAATGCCTACGGGGTGGTCGCTCACCGCACAGGCCACGGCCTCACGGCAATGACTCAGGTTGAAATAAATCTCAGGGTAGCCGATGATGAACGGCTTGCCATGCTCGCCATACCCCAACAGCGGATTCTCCGTAAGCCCGTACTCCTCACGTAGTGCGCGCTTCAGCAGCAGGTAGGCCAGTACACACTCCCGCTGACCGAGTTCAAAGCGGAAGCGTAACGCCTGTTCGCGCCGTTGCTCACTGATGTCGCGCAACGCCGCGTTCAAGTCAAAATCATGTATGCCCTCGTCAATATAAATCATTTGCGCAATATCTGAGCGCAAAGTTACATATTTTTAGCAAGAAGAGCGAAGGTTTTTGAGAAAAACTTCGTAACTTTGCAGCCTATTCACAATAATCATGAATGAAATGGAAAAGAAACTAAGGCAGGGTACGCTGTGCGTACAGGCAGGCTACAAAGCCAAGAATGGAGAACCTATAGAGTTGCCCATCATCCAGTCGACGACGTTCAAGTACGACGACTCCGACGAGATGGCAAAATTGTTTGACCTCGAAAAGGAGGGCTATTTTTATACCCGCTTGCAGAACCCCACCAACGATGCGGTGGCAGCCAAGATAGCCACGCTGGAAGGTGGTGTGGGTGCCGTGCTGACCAGTAGCGGACAAGCAGCCAACTTCTACGCTATCTTCAACATCTGTCAGGCTGGCGACCACTTCATCACCTCCAACGAAATCTATGGTGGCACCTACAATCTCTTCGGTGTCACGCTGAAGAAACTGGGCATCGACTGCACGTTCATTTCGCAGGAGGCCACTGACGAGGAGATTCAGGCCGCCTTCCGTCCCAACACCAAGGCAGTGTTCGGCGAGACCATCTCCAATCCCGGCTGTGCCGTCTTCGACATTGAACGCTTCGCCCGCATTGCCCACAAGAATGGCGTGCCCCTCATTGTTGACAACACATTTGCGACCCCTGTGAACTGCCGTCCTTTCGAATGGGGTGCCGACATCGTCACCCACAGCACCACGAAGTATATGGACGGTCTGGCCACGCAGGTCGGCGGCGTCGTCGTCGACAGCGGTAACTTCGACTGGCTCGCCAACGCCGACAAATTCCCCGGCCTCTGCACGCCCGACGAGTCGTACCACGGTCTCACCTACGTCAAAGCCTTCGGCAAGATGGGTTTCACCACGAAACTTGTGGCCCAGCTGATGCGCGACCTCGGCAGCATCCCCGCTCCGCAGAACGCTTTCCTGCTACACCTGGGACTCCAGACGCTCCATCTGCGCATGGCTCAGCACTGCAAGAACGCCCAGCGTGTGGCCGAGTTCCTGCATGACAACCCCAAGGTGGCATGGGTGCATTATTGCGGACTGCCCGATGACAAGGCCTACGCTTTAGGACAGAAATATCTGCCCAACGGCTCGTGCGGCGTCATCGCCTTCGGACTGAAGGGCGACCGCGCCACGGCCATCAAGTGGATGGACTCGCTGCAGATGATCAACATCGTGACCCACGTGGCCGATGCCCGCACCTGCGTGCTTCATCCCGCCAGCCACACCCACCGCCAGCTCAGCGACGAACAGCTCCTCGAAGCCGGTGTTGCTCCCGACCTCATCCGTCTCTCCGTAGGTATCGAGGACGTTGAGGACATCTTGGACGACATCCGTCAGGCACTGGACAAAATCTAATCAATCGCTTATTCGGACAACTTGCCCGCAACATCCTTGTCTACTTCACCAAGTTGCCAAGGATGTCGCGGGTAAGTTCTTTTGTTATGGTACGTGTGGCCGCGCTCGTTGCATTCTTCACCACACGCTCCTTGGCAGATGTGCGCGACTTCGTCTTCTTGCCGGTCACCTTTTCACTGACATACGACCCCAACACGGCAGCAAGTGTCGACGTCACGGCCGTCATGATGGCCTTGAACACCTTGCTGAACATGCCCGGCTTCTTCTTTTCTGCCTTGGCTGGTTTCTCTGCAGTCTCTTTGACGTCCACATCTTTTTCTGCCTCCTGACTTTCTCTCATCAGTATCTCGTAGGCACTCTCACGGTCTACGGGCGTATCGTACTTGCCGTAGATACGGCTCTGTTTGATGATATCGAGCCGCTGCCCCTCTGTAATGGCACCTATCTGACTGAGTGGGAACAGCACCTTGGCACGCTGCACGATGCTGGGAGCACCCTTCTCGTCGAGGAACGACACCAAGGCTTCGCCCGTCTCAAGGTTCATGATGGCTTCGTCGGTCTTGAACGCCGGGTTGGCACGGAAGGTATCGGCAGCGGTCTTTACGGCCTTCTGGTCCTTTGGTGTATAGGCGCGGAGGGCGTGCTGCACGCGGTTACCCAGCTGTCCGAGAATGTTCTCCGGAATGTCGGTCGGACTCTGTGTGATAAAATAGATGCCAACGCCCTTCGAACGGATGAGACGAATCACCTGTTCTATCTTGTCAAGCAGGGCTTTCGACGTATCCGTAAACAGCATGTGAGCCTCATCGAAGAAGAATGCGAGCTTCGGCAAGGGCAGGTCGCCCACTTCGGGCAAGGTAGAATAGAGTTCCGAGAGCAGCCACAGCAGGAACGTGGAGTAGAGCTTGGGCTGCAGCATCAGTTTGTCGGCGGCCAGTACGCTCATCACGCCTTTTCCGCCCTCAGTCTGCAACAGGTCATAGATGTCAAACGACGGTTCACCGAAGAAGTGGTCGGCGCCCTGACTCTCCAGCTGCAGCAGCGCACGCTGGATGGCACCGATGGTCTGCGACGAGATGTTGCCGTACTTCGTGGTGTACTCCTTGGCATGCTGCGCCACCCAGTCGAGCATCGACCGCAGGTCTTTCAGGTCGAGGATGAGCAGGCCGCGCTCGTCGGCAATGCGGAACACGATGTTGAGCACGCCGTCCTGCGTCTCGTTCAACTGGAGCAGGCGCGACAGCAGTTGCGGTCCCATCTGGCTGACCGTGGCGCGCATGGGATGACCCTGTTCGCCGAACACGTCGTAGAAGCGCACGGGACATGCCTGGAACTCAGGGTTCTCGATACCAAACTCCGGCAGCCGCTTCTCTATGAATCCGCTCATCTTGCCTACCTGCGAGATGCCGCTGAGGTCGCCCTTCATGTCGGCCATGAAGCAGGGCACTCCAGCCTGACAAAATGTCTCGGCCATCACCTGCAGCGTAACGGTCTTTCCCGTACCCGTGGCACCGGCTATCAGTCCGTGCCGGTTGGCCATCTTACCTGTGATACTGAGCGCTCCTTCAGCGCAGTGGGCAATATACAGCCCGCGTTCCTTGTCAAGCATACGATGATAGTTTTAGTTTCTTAGTTTCTGATTGCAAAAATACGAAATAATTCTGAAACCACGAAACGTTTTTACAAAATTATTTGTGTCTTTGCCCGCTTATCCGTATCTTTGCAAACGTAAACAAATGTACATTAAGTATGAACAAACCTTCAACAATCCTCGCCGCAGCCGCCTGCTGCGCCTTGCTGGTCACCTCATGCCAGTCCAACTCTCAACTCACAAATCCCAGCTCTCAACTCTCGACGCCTGGCAATCCCTACATGCCGCTCTGGGAACACATTCCCGACGGCGAGCCCTACGTGTTCGAAGACCCCGACCAGCCGGGCAAGTATCGTGTCTATGTCTATGGTTCCCACGATGACCTTGTCACGGCCTACTGTGGACGCGACCAGGTGGTGTGGTCGGCCTCGGTCGACAGTCTGAACAACTGGCGTTATGATGGCACCATCCTCGTTGTCGACAAGAACCGCGACGGCGAGCCATTCGATTCCGCCGGCACTGCCGACGTGCTGTTCGCCCCCGACGTGACACTGGTGACCGACAGCACGGGTAGGAAGACCTATTACCTCTTCCCCAACGACCAGGCAGGCGGGCGCAACGGACTGATAGCAAAGAGCGACCGTCCTGACGGTCCCTTCGAGGTGTGCAACTGGAGCAACGACAATCCCAACTCCGTGGACGGCATCCTGCAGTTCGACCCCGCCGTCTTTGTCGACGACGACGGCCGTGTCTACGGCTACTGGGGCTTCGAGCGCAGCTACGCTGCTGAATTCGACCCTGCGACGATGGCCACCGTCAAGCCCGGCACGCAGATTGTCGAGGACATGATCAGCGGCCGCAACCAGCCCGGACGCTTCAAGTTCTTCGAGGCCTCCAGCATCCGAAAGATCAAGGACAAGTACGTCTTCATCTACAGTCGCTTCACGGAGGATGGCGAGTTCGGTTTGCCTACGTCGAACTATACGCTGGCCTACTGTTACAGCGATGCACCCTTAGGTCCCTGGACCTACGGCGGCACCATCATCGACGGCCGCGCCCGCGAGAAGGACGAGCAGGGCAACGTTATTGCCTCGGCCACGCCCGACGGCAACACGCACGGAAGCATCTGCGAGATTGGCGGCCAGTGGTGGGTTTTCTACCACCGTCAGACGGGCACCGATGAATATGCGCGTCAGGCCATGGTGGCACCCATCGACGTGAAGGTCGAAGAAGGGCCTGGCGGCAAGGTGGAAATCTCTGAGGGCGAGTACAACAGCCAGGGCTTTGCCACCGAAGGACTCGACCCCTTCGAGCGCCACTCTGCCGGCATCGCTTGCTGGTACACGGGTCCAAAGCCTGCCACCCACGAGTGGCCCAACAACACGTTCTTCGGCTCGTATGTGGCCTCGGGCTATGGCACCGACGACAAGTTTGACGCACCCTACGACATTCGCAACAACACCAACGACGTGGTGAACAATACCGACGGCTCCATCGTGGGCTACAAGTATTTCAACTTCGATGCCGGGCGCCTGGCCGTCAAAGATAATCTGATGCTTGTGCTGCGCCTCATCCCCGAGGGCATCGACGGCACCATCGAAGTCATGATGGACCGTCCCTGGGAGTCGCAGGGCGGTAAGAAGATTGGGCAGATTGAGCTGAAGGCTGACATGGCGAGGATCGTTATGGACGCGGCGATAGGCATCTCCAAAGAGGCTCAGGAGAACGGACTCGCAGGTAAGCACGCCATCTTCTTCCTCTTCAAGTCCGACACGAAGGAGCACTCGCTATGCATTCTCAAGGATCTGGTCTTCACTTTTGCGCCAGTCAACTGAAGAATCCGTAAAAGTCCTAAAAAGTCCGCTACACACTACTGGACTGCCGACAACAGGATTTCCGAGAGTGTCGGATGAATATGAATCATGTCGCGAAGCTGCTCAAGAGTGGTTTCGCGACATATTAGTACAGACACCTCCTGAACGATGTCGGCAGCATGGGCACCATAGGCGTGACAGCCAAGGATGCGGCCGTCATGCCCTGCAAACAGTTTGAGCATGCCTTCCGTCTCGCCCATGGCCGTGGCCTTGCCGTTGCTGCGCCAGAAAGCCTTACGGCAGGTGTAGGAGCCGCCGGGCAAACTGCTGGACACGACAGCGGCCTTCAGCTGGTCTTCCGTAGGACCGACGCAGGCGGCCTCCGGTTCCGTAAAGATGGCGGCGGGCATGATGTCGAAACGGATGTTATCCGCCTTTCCTACAATCTGATTAATGGCATGAATGCCTTGCATCTCAGCAGCATGGGCCAGCATCTGGCGGCCGTTGACGTCGCCGATGGCATAGAGGGATTGATTGCCATCGACTTTGAAATCGTCGTCCACGGGGATAGCACCTTGAGGGGTGAGCGTCACGCCGGCAGCTTCCAGGTTCAGCCCTTCAGTGCACGGGCGACGTCCCGTGGCCATCAGAATGACGTCGGCATCGATGTCGGCTATATTCTCTACGGCGGTCTTCATCTTAAACGTGATTCCCTTTTTCATTCCCGTGCCGTCGCCTGTCTGTTGCCTTTCAAGCGCCTTACGCAGCCGCTTGGCAATGTCGGCATCGAGGGCGGGCAGACACTCCTTCAGATACTCTATGACCGTCACCTCGGAACCGAAGCGATGGAACACCGAGGCAAACTCCATACCGATGACACCGGCACCGATAATCGCCAGCCGCTGGGGCTGCGTGTCGAGCTGCAGCAGCCCCGTGCTGTCTACCACGCGAGGATCGTCCATGCCCTTGATGGGCAGCCACTTCGTCTCTGAGCCCGTGGCTATGATGATGTTGGAGGCGGTAAAGCTATCACCACTCTCGGAACACACGGTGTGGGCATCAGTGAAGCATGCCGTCTCACGCACCAGCGTGACATTCGGATGCGTCAGTATGCTCTCTACACCGGCACGCAGCCCTGCCACCACCTCGGCCATGCGTTCGCGGGCTTCCCTGAAGGTGGCGGCATGAACGTAGGTTTTTGTGGGAATGCAGCCGACGTTCAGGCAAGTGCCCCCTACCCTGTCCTTTTCAAACAACACGACTTGCAGCCCTTGACTGGCTGCATAAGCTGCTGCGCGGTATCCGCCGGGACCCGCACCGATGATGATTAGGTCTGTATTCATATCATTAATTTCGTGAAGCCGCTCTTCCAGGCGGTGATGTCATTGATGTGTGCAAAGTTACGAAAAAAAGTTGTTGTAACGAAGCGATTTTGGAAGATTAACGCTAATCGTTTCTAAGAAACGCTTGCCAAAGCAAGAATTCGGCCTAAAATAAAGGCAAGACGGGGATTTAGAGCCCCTTGATAAGGGGCGGCTATAATGCAGGGTTATGCAAAATTAGGAGGATTGGTGAAGGAGTTAGGTTGCCAAATCGTAACCCGTTCTTATTCCACAAACTGCTATATTTTGCATAGCGATGGATGCCAAAAGAAATAGTAGTTTTGCAGCCAAAATTTAAAAAGGAATAAGAAACATGAGAAGTACTTTTAATATTCTGTTCTATGTGAACAAGAGTAAGGAGAAGGGAGGGACCACGAGACTGAGTGTCTCGGGGAGGGTACCATGGTGTGGTGCCTGTGATGGGTAAGGTTACGATTCCCGCCTAATTGCCCAACCCTCCGGCCACGGAGCTTTGATACAGCACATTTTTGTCATTAACTCTTGGAATGCATCTCGATAGTTCACGCGAATGCGTTCATAAATCTGCTTGGGAGTCATAATTTATAAGGTCTTTCCCAATTCTTCTTTTAGTATGTCCAATGCATAGACAGCCCCTTGATAATACAAACCGGTGCTGGGCCTTTCAATTTTTTTATAGGTATTCGAATCATATACAGTATCTAAGGCCTGTTCCATAGACATTCCATAATCATCCATCAGCATGATTACCAGTTCGTTCGTCAAACATTCTATCTGAAATTGGATATCTTGTTCTTCCTGTTTATTCATCGTTTTCTATTTTATGAAGTAATCTGATAGCTCGCTTTGTTCCGAAGAAAAACTGAAAAGTAGGACGAATAAAAGACAACTGCCTAATCAGCTCGTTCATTTGGATATATTGCAATTGGTAGCGGCTGATTTGCAGACCGACCTTATCATCAGCTATTGGCCCATATACGATATCATAGTCGTGGGCTTGTTTATCAGTTTTGTTTCTCCTATTCATCATAATAAACTCTGCCCATTCTTTCGAATATCCTTCAAACACCTTGACTTTCATCGTGGTATGATTCTTAAGAATGTCTTCGTCAAACTCAAATGTCGTCAGTGTAGCTTTGCCGGACTCTTCTCTGTCTACGGTTCGCTCTGCCATCATTTGTGCTTGGTTGCGGTCTGCACTCAAATAGAATCCCTGACCGAAGTCCTTTCCTTTGCGACCTCGTTTCAAATCAATTGTCTCGATACTGACATTTGAGCCATGATATAGTTTCATAAGACCAACGCCCCTCCATGACGGTTACAAACGATTGTTATATCCTCAACCGCATCTTCTATCGACTGTGTATGTTCTATGTCATAGTGCTTGGTCAGGAAGTCCAACCCTTTATACTGGCGTAAATACTGGTAAGCCTTAGCGTTTGTTAACGAGAACTGTTTGGCAAAGGCTCCAATGACACATACCAGATATTCAACGATGTTTGACTGTTCTTTCGACATACTCAACTTGTTTTCTCGGTTGCAAAGATACAAATTTATAAGGATAATACAAAGTAAAATGGCATTTTTCTTAAACGATGAATACATCAAATAGATGGCTCCACACGTTACTACCATCATCCTTCTCTATGATTTCACAACTCTTCTTGCGCTTATCCTTAAACATATCCTCATCCATCAGCTGATCGATAAGCGTACCACGCTCGTATGTATATTCTTCCTCAAAGTATGGAACGCTGTATTCGTCTTTATTGTCCACCTTGGCATCGTGCCATTCCGCAATTAAGGACATCATATTGAACGCCCTACTTCCGAAGCTCGTGAACTTTTTATCTGCTAAGCATCACTACCTCCCCAGATACTCACCAACGATGCCTACGGGGTCACTAGCATTCACATACCCCCATCCGGCAGATCTGTCATCGCCAGTGTCATATAGCTTCTTTCCTGCTTTACTATAACAGATGACTTGCCGGACTCTTACCAAACTGTAGATTTCATCATATTCAGCTTTTGTCCTTGTTGTCACAACAGGCGTTTTACGGCCTATCATCCGTGAGAAATAATTTTGCCATTCAGGTGTATGATAAACGGCCTTAACCCATACAAAATGATTTCCGTCTTTGTTGGTCGTGATATTGGGGTTATATGAAATGGTCACCGTTTCATCTTCGCTGACTTTTATCCACTCAGTTGTTTTGGGCTTTACTTGACAATATACCACATTACATAGCATAAGTAATGGCAATATGAAAATTTTTAACCAGTTGTTTTTCATATTGGGGAAAGTAATTTTATTTAGGTTGTAGGCGAGTATAGGTTGTACCTATACCCACCTACCATTTATACAGATTAAAGGCTTATCATAAAAATCATATTCAATAAACTATTCATTCATTTCCTGAGCGGCTTCTAGCATTTTCATTGTAATCTTATTGTATTTAGCCCACTGTGATGCAGACATATTACTTTGGGCATTTTTCATCTTGTCACTGAATTCTTGTGCTTTCTGCATTAAAGCTGGATATTCAGATAAGGCTGTCATATCGCCCTTAGAAGCTTTCTTTAGATAAGAGATGTACTTGTCCACATATTGTTCGTATGATTGTAAAAGATTATCCCAATCCTCAGAACCAGAAGAAGTGCTTATTATGTCATCATCTGATTCGTCTAAGATGGAAGCAACATCATCGTCAGAAGAACTTTCATCACTAGTCAAAGAATTACTCCCATTTATTTCATCATCCTCTTCAACAATTGACGACAATCGTATTTTAGCAGGAATTTCTTCGCCTACATTCTCATGATTCTCAATTTTAATTGTAACAGTTTGACCTGATGAAGTCTGACGCAAAACATCATAATCGCTGAAGGACCAAGCATCAGCTTTTCTTGCAGAAATAACATTTCCATCTTCGTCAAGAACCTCAACTGCGATATAGGCCTTCAGGTTTTCTGGTAAAGGTTCAATGCACTGCAGTTCCACATTAACTTCGTCGACTATACCCTTCTTGTATTTGTAGGTTTTGTCAACAAGGGTGAAA
>JAFYDA010000076.1 GCA_017545045.1 Prevotella sp.
GGCCCGCATGGAGGCCCTGTTCCTGAGCGACAAGATGGCTTACGAGCTTGACCTGAGCGCCCCTCAGTATGAGGCAGTCTACGAGATCAATCTGGACTATATGATGACCCTTGGCCACCGCGCCGACCTGTTCGGCTCTTCGTGGAGCCGCCGGAACGCGGACCTGATGTTTGTCCTGACTGCCTGGCAGTGGGAGCGCTTCAAGGCCCTTGACTACTTCTACCGCCCTGTTGGCTGGAGTGTTGCGCACAACGGCTGGACGTTCAGCGTCTATACGCGCTACCCCCACCGCACGGTGATGTACCGCTCAGCCCCGGTTGTCTACACATCCTATCGTGGCGGCCGCGTTCATGACTACAGCCGTTCGTGGCGCAACGGGGTCCGCGTCGAGCCCGCTCCTCGCCCGCACCACAACGAGAAGATCCACGCCGGCGGCCCTCGCGGTCACGAGGTGCACGCGAACCGTCCGCCGACAGCCTCTCACAAGTCAGTGACAACTACGGTGACCACAACCCGCAACAGCGGCCACGTCGGTGGTACTCGCTCGTTCGGCAATGGCGGCGCCAAGCGTAACAACTCGGTGACGACCACGAAGACGACGACTACCAAGACCGTGACCAGCGGCGGACACTTCGGAGGTGCGCGCCGGTAACGGCGCCCCTCTCGAGGGCGGCCATCGCACAATCGCAAGGCTTTCATCATACAACATATATACACACGATCTATAAAGTTTCCCATAGGATAATAAATATGAATTAAGTTGTTAGGTTTTCATGGAATAAAAGTGATTGTTTTAGTTATTATTTATTCAAAAGGGTAGGGGAGTCTTCGAGCGCGAGGGCTCCCTCCTTTTTTGTGTGGAGTGATGGAATTGATTTTTCCGCCATCAAGGATAAGAACACGATGAACCCCGAAAACCAATTTAGGCTTTCGGGGTTCGTTTGTTATAGGGTTGTCAAGTCTTTACTTGAAGCGGTAGGGCAGGTCTCCCTTCACCCAGTTGGTGCCCTCGCCCCATCCTGGATTCTGCTCCAGCACGCCTTCCGACAGAGTGACCTGGTCTTCAGGAATCTTGAAGAACCCGCCGCCAGTGTCGGTGTAGCGCTTCATGAAGTCGTTGGTGAAGGCATATTCACCCGGAATACCCTGGTTGAGGATGTGGTTGCCCACTTGGTTCTTCACCTTCTCCTGTACATCACCCCAACGGCGCAGGTCGTTCCAGCGCAATGCCTCGAAGCAGAGCTCGTAGCGGCGCTCCTTCTTCAGAAGTGTCAGGCTATAGGGAAGATCACCCAGACCTGCACGCTGACGAACAGCGTTCAAACCACTCTTGCCGTTGTAGATAGTCTTGCCGTCTGTCAGCTCTGAGTGCATGAGGAGCACATCAGCAAAACGCAGCCATACGAGCGACTGAGTAAGACCTGTCTGACGATTGTTCTCGCTGCCATAGTAGTAGCCGTAGCTCAGGTAGCGGCCGCTGTGGTCTTCGTTCCATGCCTCACAACCGAGGTATTTCTTGGCCAGCATATCGGTGTTTTCCACTTCCTTGGCAGGGTCGCCCTTGTAATTAGGAATCTCCACGGCACGCACGCAGATAGAACCAACACGGCGATAGTCGCCAGCGTAGTCAGGATCGGCAGTCCAGTCTGTCCATAGTTTCTCGCAGACGGGTCCGTTGGAGTAACCTTGCACGGAGAACGGGAATGCAGCCTCGGTGGTCTTACGGGGATTGTAGAACTCCACGATACGATTGTGGCGCAGCAAACCGTCAGCACTCCAACCAGGAACATTCGACATCTTCACAGCAAACATGCTCTCGATGTTCTCGTCGGTCTCCCAGTTCAAACCATTCTCAAGGGCATAGGGATAGTCCTTGGCTGTGTAAGGATTGGTATAGGGCCAAAGATTACGTTGGTCGCTGACAAGTCCGTAGCCGCTGTTTTGGATACAATCCTCGAGCCAAGAAATGACCTGCGACTTGGAAATGCTTCCTCCTTCTACGAGGGGCAGTTCAGATTTCTTATAAAAACCAGTATAGAACAGCCATACACGAGCCATCATACCCTCAGCAGTCCATTTCGAAACACGGCCGATGCCAAAGTTAGGATACTTGGTTGACGGACCAGCCTCGATGGATGCTTTCAGATCGGAGGCAATCTGGGCATAAACCTCATCTGCTGAAGCTCTCGGCAGATTCTTGGGTTCTGTTGACAATACCAGAGGTACACCATTGAACACTTGAGCCAGGTTGAAATAATACCAGGCGCGGAGGAAATAGATTTCGCAAAGCAACTGGTTTTTCTTATCGCCTGAAGACCACTCCGTTACATTGTCGATGGTTTCCAAGGCATTGTTGGCACGGTTAATACCAGCATAGCGCTGCTGCCAAAGCGGCTTCATCCAGTCCAGATAAGCGTTCATCAGACGGTCAACGCCCTGAGCGCCGATATTACTTTGGCTACCACCACCCAGACGGTCGTCTGAAGCGATGTCAAAGATAAAGAAAGGATCTTCCTCGGGGTCGGCCAGATTTCGGTTCATAGCGGCATAAATACCATTAACCATCTGAACGGCATCACTCTCGCTAATCGGGAAATTCGCGGTGTCCTTCTTCGTGAGGTTGTCTGTATCGAGGAAATCTTCACAGGCACACAATCCAAAGACTACGCAGAAAGCGCAGATTAATTGATATATTGTTTTCATAACTTCAATTCTTTAATATTACAATTCTTCAATCTTTAGAAGTTAACGTTCAGACCCACCTGGAAGGAGCGTGACGAAGGATAGTAGCCACAGTCGATACCAGATGCCCAGCTATTTCCGTTACCGAAGCCAACCTCAGGATCCATACCAGAGTAGCCTGTGAACGTGATGAAATTGCTGAGAGAAACATAGAGACGACACTTCTGTACGGGCAGTTTCGAATAGAGACGCTTGAAGTCGTAACCGAAGGAGATGCGCGAGATCTTGAAGAAGTCAGCATCCTCGATCCATACGCGTGAGATTTCAGACATGTTGGCGGTCTTACCGTCAGAGAAGCGCGGATAGCGGTTGGTGCTTCCCTCCCCAGTCCAATATTTGGTATAGACATCCGTGCAGTAGTTGTCGTCGGGATGGTCAGAGAACTGACGATAGCTCTTGGCAACTTGCTGTCCGAAGGAACCATAACCGTTGATACCCAGGTCGAAGCCCTTATAGGCGATGTTGATGTTCAGACCTACGGTATAGTCAGGATTAGGATCACCAATCATGGTCTTGTCATCTTCTTTCGTAATCTTACCATCACCATTGAGATCTTTGAACATCACGTCACCCGGCTGGAGTGATGCACCCTGCAACGAGTTGGCCTTGTCGCCATTACAGTTGCGATCGAGGTAGTCCTGCATCTGCTGCTCGTTCTGGATGATACCTTCCATCTCATAACCCCAGAAATAACCGATGGGATAGCCAACCTGTACGCGGTTGATCTCGGCTGTGTTCTGTGCAATGGCGTTTTCGCTACCGTGGATGATACCCTCGGCGTTATCCAGACGAGTGACCTCGTTCTTGTTGTGCGAGAAGTTGGCCGAGATGCTGTATCTGAAGTCCTTGCCAATCTTGTCGTTCCAGCTCAACTGAACCTCATAACCCTTGTTCTGGATGTCACCACCATTCTTATAAGGTGGATACGTTCCGTATGAGAGCAGTGCCGGAGGTACTACGAGCCAGTCCTTGGTGGTTTTCTTATACCAGTCGAAGACAACGCCCAAGCGGCTGCGCAGCAAACGGGCGTCGAAGCCCAGGTTGAGTTGCTCTGAAGTTTCCCACTTCACATCCTCATTGGGAAGGATATCAGGGAAGGCACCCAATCCTGGGGTGTCCTTGCTGTCGAAGTAATAGGGCTCATTGATGTTGATGGTGGCCAGATACTGGAAGTTGGAGATGTTACAGTTACCGTTCTGTCCCCAGCTGGCGCGAATCTTCAAGAAGTCGAGCCAGTTCTCAGTAGGCTTCATGAACTCTTCGTTGCTGATCACCCAACCAGCCGATACTGAAGGGAAGTAACCCCAGCGCTTGCCACGCTTGAAGTTGGACGAGCCATCAGCACGCAGCACGAGTGAGAGCAGATAGGTTTCGTTGTAGTTGTAGTTGACACGTCCGAAGAACGATGCGATGGCACCTTGTGCTTCAGGACTACCGCCAACTGAGGTCAACGATTTGTCAATCACATTGGCATTGTCAATGAAGGCATGTTCGAACGACCCCGGGAATTGAGAGTTGCCGTTGGTTACGTTGACACCATTGCCATAACCCCATTTCTCGACCGACTGTCCGAGGAGGGCATCGATATTATGGAGTCCGAACGACTTCTTCCAGTTGATGGTATTCTCCAAAGACCAACGAACGGTGTATGATTGGTTCTGCCGGACTTCATCATTGGCTTGCATGTTCTTGGCGCTGAGCTCATAGACGGGCACATAGCTGCGGGTCTCTCTGTGGCGGTAGAGCCATCCGGCACTGGTGCGCCAGTTGAGTCCCTCGATGGGCGAGAACTCCAGGAAGAAGTTGCTCTGCAGGCGATACCACTTGTTGTATCCGTTTCCGTTGTTGTATTTCATCGAAGCCAGCGGGTTGGATGCTTCGTCAAGGAAGTTCCATTTGTCGGCTTGAATGTCTTTGTACTCGTAGAATCCCCCCTGGTCGTTGTACATCGGCAGCAGCGGGGTCATAGCCAGCAGCGTGCGGATGCTGTTTCCATAGATACCGCCCACGGAAACGCCACGCTTGTCGCTTGCCGAGAAGGTGATGTTTTCACCAATCTTGAGCACGTCGCGACCCTTCTTCCTGATGAGTGAATAATCTGAATTCAGGCGAACAGTATAGCGGTCGAACTTCGGATCTGCGGGAGCACCCAGCGTACCCGTCTGATGGTATTTCGAGAAACCGAGAGCAAAGCGCGACAGGTCGCTACCGCCCGTGATGTTGATGGATGCGTTGTGCATCGGAGCGTTGTCGATGGTGGTTTCTTCGAGCCAGTTGGTTCCATCCCAAGTGCCGTTCATGATTTGCGGATACTGCTTCGGAATCAGCTCTTCCCACTTATAGGTCTCGATGCCCTGAATAGTGCGGGCCTTGTCGATAATTTCAATATATTGCTTGGCGTTCAGCGGGGTCACACCGTTGGTGTTAGGATTCTGCCAACCCAGATAGCCGTCGAACGACACATTCACGTGTCCTGCACCAGCCTTACCCTTCTTCGTAGTAACGAGAATCACACCGTTAGAGGCGCGTGCACCATAGATGGCACTCGAAGCGGCATCTTTCAGCACGTCGATGCTCTCGATGTCGTTAGGCGAAAGGTCGTCGATGTTGGCGCCAGGCACACCGTCAACCACGTAGAGCGGAGTGTTGGAGCCTACGGTACCCATACCGCGAATCACCACTTTGTAACCCTCACCCGGCTGACCGGAGTTCATCACGATGTTCATACCTGATGCCAGGCTTTGCAGAGCGCCAAAAGCGTCTACGGCATTCACGGCACTGATGCTCTCAGCGTCAACGTGTACGGTGGAGCCTGTCACCAGTTTCTTGCGCTGGGTTCCATAACCCACAACCACCACGTCGTTCAGCGTCTCAGCGTCTTCCTGAAGGACTACTGTCAGCGAACTTTGTGCCCTCACCGTCTGCGTCTGGTAGCCGATGTAGGAAATTTGTAGCGAGGCGCCTCTGGCAACCGTCAGCGTGAAACTTCCGTCTGCACGCGTGAGCGTTCCGTTGCTTTTAGTGCCAACTTCAATAACTGTTGCTCCGATGACAGGCTGGTCGCTGCTGTCCAGAACAACGCCCTTCACTTGCATGGTTGTCCTCTGTTGAAGAACTCCCTCGCTGGCTCTGGCCGGCAATGAGACACAACATGCCCCAAACGCCACCAATCCGCCACATACAAAAGAAAGGAATTTCGAGTAATGTAGCATAATGAATACAATTAGAGGTTAATAAATAAAGTTAGTTAATAGATGAAATCGATAGTTGATAGATGTAAGCCCTGCCCTCAACGGGCATAAAAACTTGACAAAAGTACAATTTTTTTTTAATACTTCCAAACATTTTGTCAGTTTTTTCAACATTTGTCCTTGAAGGCAGCCGTTTTCCCTTCTATATGCGGCCTTGCCTGTGGCATTCGGCAAGTGAATAGGCTTGCATGAATACCCCTATCGAAAGCGGTCTGTCAGCAATTCTCTCCACTCGAAATTCTTCTGAAAAAACGCGACAAATTTTCGTCGGCTTTTCCGTGCAATCTAGAAAAGAAATGTGTAAAGAATCTTTACTTTTACACTCTTCTCCCTTCATTTTTAGTCGCCAGTTTTGTCATTTGTGGCTTTTGAGGGTGTCACTTGTGGCCTTTGACCTTGTCATTTGTGGCATTTGACACGCTCATTTGCCACAAGTGAGAGGCTCAAAGCATAGCTCTGACAACCCCAAAGCATCATTTTCAAGCTCCGAAAAGATGTAAAGAAAACAGAAGTCGCTGACATTCAACGACTTCCGATAATATCGATTTTTGGCCGTTTTCGCACCAAAATCTTTCTATGTTCAGAAAACAGGCCGTTTTTTAGGCCCTAAATTCAGAATTTTCTTGACAAACTTTCAGCTGCCGAAAAGAGATTTAGGCAACTGAAAAAGCAAGCCAGACGGCGAAACGATTCAGGTCGCCGACCCGTCAGAATTATTGTGTATATTCTGATCTCTCTTGCTGGAGAGTGTCAATCTTGAAGGTGTCGCCATCCTTGACAAGGGTCAGAAGCACATCGTATTCATAATTTTCATACTTGTTTTCGACAAGCACATGACTGGCGTCGCGAGCCGTTATCTGACGCGATATTAACCCGCCGACGTCGCCACCACCTTCATAGAAGAACTCCCAAGTGGCCAGGCACTCGCCTTCGCAATCAAATGGATATGAATCTTTCAAATACTGTAGCATTTTGGGGGTGATGTGCTGTTTCGGATAATCGTATTCAAGAAGGTCCTCTCTGTCCCATTCCTTATAAAACTTTTCCACGAAAGCCTGAGCGGCTTCCATCTCTTGCTTTTGCTCCTGCTCTTGCGCTTGCTCTTGAGTTGCGTCTTCGGCCGCGATAGTCAGGCTGTCGGCAGCAGGTGCAGAAGCGGCTTTTTCGTTGCTGTTCACATTGTGACAGCTGGCGAGTGAAAACAGTACCATTACGGCACCCATCATCATCTTTTTTCTCATAGTTCTTATCATTTTGTAAAGGTTTGTTGACCAAAGGAACATCAATATCGACTACAAAAATACAGAAAATCTTCAAATCATGAATGATTTTTGCCAAGAAATTGACAATCAGATGAACAAAAAGTCTCTGATATCGCCTAGCGGCCAATGCTCAATTGTTAATTCTTTCTATATCAATGCGATAATTTCAAAAAAAGTAGTATCTTTGCAAGTTGTAAGCGTTGTTTCAAACAACGGCACTTGATGAAGAGACTTTTAAGCTATATTGATAAAAGATGAAACGAATCATCTTTTTGATGCTCACCCTTCTGTTGGCAGTGGGCATAGCCAAGGCAGCCGACCCCGTGAAATATATCGAACGTTCGTGGGACGATGTAAACAAGAAAGTTGTTGCGACAGAGAAGACCTGCGACAACTACACTTTATTGACGGGAAATCCTTCTCACTGGGAAGGATTGGGCGATGGATGGTATGTTGTGAAAGATGCTAATGTGAGCTATCAGACACTTAACATCCTTGGCAACGCTCACCTCATTCTTTGCGATGGAGCAAGGATCTCGCTCACGGGTGGCGTGAAGTTGGAAGGCTCGCACACGCTGACTGTTTATGGGCAAACGGGCGATGACGATGGTGAAGGCTCGGGTGAACTCAGTGCCCATAACACCGACTACGACAACACGGCTGGCATAGGCAGTGCCGAGAATACAACATGTGGCAACCTTGTGGTCCACGGAGGACATGTATTTTGTGAAGGTATAAAAAATGCTGCCGGCATCGGAGGCGGAAAAGGAGCCCATAGTGGCAACGTCACCATCTACGGCGGACACGTATTGGCTTCTGGTGGTGATAATGCAGCCGGTATCGGAGGCGGTGAAGGCAAAGGCATTGGCGGTGCTGTCAGCATCTATGGCGGCCAAATCAGAGCTTGGGGAGGCGTATTTGGTGCAGGCATCGGTGGCGGCGATGAAGGCGACCAAAATGGTGTGGTCAACATCTATGGTGGCTATGTTGATGCATATGGTAAGTACGATGGAGACTGGTTGGCAGGCGGTGGTGCTGGCATTGGAGGCGGCGATGAAGGTTCGGGTGGAACTGTGAACATCTCTGGTGGCACTGTCCACGCTTATGGACGCGGCTTTGCAGCCGGTATTGGAGGTGGACAGAATCGCGGTATCAGCGGTACGGTTACCATCTCAGGAGGCACTGTCCACGCTTACGGCTATGACCCCAGTATCACTTTCTCGAAGGACAGCGGTGCTGGCATTGGCGGCGGTAATGGTGGCGGCCAAGGGGGTGATGTAATCATCACTGGCGGCTATGTTGAAGCCAGAGGCGGAATAAAGGCAGCTGGCATTGGTGGCGGTTCCTATAGTGGTGGTGGCGCCGAAGGTGGAAATGTCCGGATTATGGGTGGCAAGGTTATTGCTGTCTGTGGAAAAGAATGCAAGCCTTCGGAAGTTGATGGCGGTAGTGCCATCGGCTGTGGCAAGGGACCAAACAAAGACAACAATTCTGGAAGCCTTGAGTTCGGCAAACAGATGATGGTGATTGTCAACGGTCAAAAGATGGTCTATACCGAGCGTGAGAATAAATGCCGTTATAGTGAATCCGTTCAGATAGAGCTCTGCGATCATGAAAACTGCATTATTATTATTAACGATGGTTTCACTCATACTCCCCGGCGTTGTACTTATTGCGACGACATAGGCAATGCTGAGAATCATGTCTTTGGCAGCGACGGCAAGTGTTATTGCGGACTGCTGGGTCTGAAGGACGATGCCAGCAACACTGCCCTCATCAACCAATGGGACGGGCAGTCGACATCAGTCGCCTTGATAGGCCGCACATTCCATAGGGATGCCAAGTGGAACACGCTTTGCCTGCCGTTTGGAATCGAGAACATTGCTGAAGATTCTCCGCTCAAGAATGCAACCATCAAGACTCTCACCGGTGCAACGTTCGACAAAACGACGGGTACCCTGACGTTGAAATTCAGCGATAGTTATATCACAAAGATTAATGCCGGGTGGCCCTATCTTGTTTGTTGGGAAGGCCAACACAACGCCGGACTCGATGACTTGAAGAACCCTTTGTTTAGGGATGTCAAGATCGATAATAGTAAAGGAATCATACCGATGCCGGAACGACTCAACTCCAATGTCAGTTTCATAGGCGTTTATGATCCGCTCGTCATCGCTAAGTCGGGTGACAAGAGCAAATTCTACGTTGGCGACGACAACACCCTGCGCTATCCGGAGATGTCGTTTAACATCAACCCCTTCCGTGCCTACCTCCAACTGAACGACGGACTGAGAACATCTGCCAACGGTGATGTGAACGGCGACAAGGAGATTAATGTGTTGGACGTCACCGAACTCGTAGACTATATCTTGGGCAACGCCAGCAGCGACTTCATCGTGGCTAATGCCGACGTGACAGAAGAAGGAACGGTGGACGTGAACGACGTCACGGCTGTGGTCGATACCATCCTGAAAGGAAACAATAAGGTTTTGAAGGTGGTGATCAACCTGAGTGACATCAACTCTCACACCAACTTGACGCAAGGTAATGGTGGCTCCGGTCCTGCCCAATAATCAAGGGCACTCTCGAGCATCCTACAAGAACGTTCAGTCTCCCTTCACTGCTGCCCAAGCAAAACAGAACGGGTTCTGATACTTTATCCAGAATAAACAACGATGAAGAAAGTCTGTAAACTGATATCCGACTATATGGGCGTGCTGGTGCTGCTGTCGGCAATAGTGGCATTGGTCTGCCCCGATATTGTCAGCCATGTGAAGCCCACGGTCATCAATCCGCTCCTCGGCGTCATCATGTTCGGCATGGGACTGACGTTGCGTGCCGAAGACTTCCGCATTGTGTTCAGCCGGCCGAAAGACGTAATCATTGGCTGTCTGGCACAGTTCTCCGTGATGCCTTTGCTGGCGTGGACGTTGTCGCGGCTGTTTGGTCTCGACGAAGCGCTCACCGTTGGCGTGGTGCTTGTGGGTTGCTGCCCTGGTGGCACGGCTTCCAATGTCATCACTTTCTTGGCACGTGGCGACCTCGCCCTGTCAGTCGGCATGACGGGTGTCTCCACACTGCTGGCGCCGTTGGCAACCCCGCTGCTCGTGTGGCTATTGGCTGGCAAGACGGTCGACGTGAATGTTGTGGGCATGTTGCTGAGCATCCTTTGGGTGGTCATTCTGCCCATCGTAGCGGGTCTGCTAGTGAAGCGCCTGTGGCCGCGCCAGACGGAAGCTGCCGTGGCTTATCTGCCCGCTTTGTCATCGATAACTATCTGTGCCATCGTGCTGATCGTGATAGCTGCCAATGCAGGGAAACTGTTGTCGGGCGGACTGCTCATCATCCTCGTTGTGATGCTCCATAACGTTTGCGGACTCGGCATCGGCTATGGCATCGGCAGCCTTCTGCGTCTGCCGACGGCCAAACGTCGGGCCATCAGTATCGAAGTGGGCATGCAGAACTCAGGTTTGGCCTCGGGTCTGGCTGCGCTCCATTTCGCCGCCTATCCTATGGCTACTATCCCTGGTGCCGTGTTCAGCGTGTGGCATAACATTAGCGGTGCTATCGTCGCCCGTCTGTTTGCGAGGAACGAGAAAGAGGATTAGAACTCACGTTGAAAGACAGAGAAGAGATAATAAGCCTATTATGTATACACAAAAAAGAGAATGTGTCTATTTTGATACATTCTCTTTTTTCGTGAGGCAAAGCGTCATGAAAACATGACTATATTCATTCGTAGTTGATGTAGATTTCCACGTCATATTGCCAGTCGCTGAGCGTGAAAGTCTGACTGAGTCCGCCCTCAGCGTTGGGCTGGAACGACTTGTAGGTATAATCGTAAGGCAGCCCGATGGCGGTGTATTTGTAGCCCAATTCGCCAGGTGCTAAACTTTCTTGCATGGGAATGTCGCCGAAACTGACATTCCAGTCCTCAGTGCCAGTGCCATAGCCGATAGTCTTGCCGTTTTCGATAATGGGCTCGGTGCCTTGTTCATGGTATTCGGCGCTGCCGCTGACCACGCGTGGTTCTTTGCCGCTGGTATCGATGGTGAGGTTGACGCTCTCATTCGCAGAGCGAGTTAATTCGCGTCCTTCCCATTTTCTAGGGGGATAGTCGAAACTGTAGCTGGCCTTGACGTTGATGAAGTCGCCATTGCGCACTGCGGTGCAGGAGATTCCTGTGTAGTCGGCCGACACTACATCGCCTTTTCTCACGAGGAAGTTGCTCCTTCCTCCCACGCGGATGCAGATGGTCTGTATGTGACTGCCGTCGTCGCCCTCTTGCTGGAACTTGACGGAGTCCTCGGCATATCCGGCACCATCGGAAGCGGCCATGATGTTGATGACTTCGTTTTGTGGCATGATTGAGATGTTGGGTTCAGCCTTGACGATAATCTCTTTCTTTGTGTCTTTGACAACGGGTTCCGTAGAGTAAACGCCACCGTGCTCGCTGGCGGAGATGCGTGTGGCATTGGTTTGGAGGCTAATGGACTGTTGTCCGCCCTCGCAGGGAAATTGCAACTGCTTTGGCGAGACCTTGAGGAAGGGCGTCACCCTTACGTCTTTGGCCTCCGACCAAACAGGCAGTTGAATGTCGAGTGTCTTCACCATTGGCACAATCTGGTAGTGTCCGGGCTCCATCTGAAGGAACGTGGCCGAATAGGGTTTTGCAGGAAGGCCTAAGCGGCATTCAGCGGGGAAGGTGGTCTCCACGAGTTCGTTGCCCCGATAGGCTGCGAATCCCATGTGACTGCGCCAGAATACTTTGCGCTCGGCATTGGTGTAGCATTGCACGTTGCCCGACTCTTGGTCAAATGTGGCGCGTGTCTTGCTAAACACGGGGAAGAGAAAGTATTCCATCGAGCCGAACTGCGTGGATGCATCGAAGAAGGTGGTCTCGTCGGGGTCGCGCCAGAAGAACTGCACCTTACTTTTGGCGGTGAGGTCTAGCGAGATGGGATGGAAGGCTATCTTGCTGCCGTTGAGCGACTCGTATGCTCCCTGTTGCATGAGTCGTGCCAGAGAGAGGTTGAGTGAGCCTTCTATTTTGGGTCCAACGAAGAGCTCGAGTCCGATATAGGCCCACATGATGCTGGTGAACCAGTCGTTGGTCTCGACGGCGGCGGTGAACTTTGTGCCGAATTGCACGAATCCAGATAGAGCGAGTTCCACGTCACCCGTGTTAAAGAGTTCTTTTTCGTCGTCTCCGCCCTCGTTGGTACTGTCGAACATGGAGAATCGCCAGGGGAAGATATTGTCGGAGTTGAACGAGAGCGTTTCATGATAGTCGTAGCCCACGGTGGGGAGCGTAAGCTTCACGCCGAGTTCACCGCCACCACGCAGGAACATCTTGGGGAAGGGACGTGTTTGGAAGATGGGCGCCACGGCGGGGAACTTAATCGACGAGAGGGCCTCGGGAATGCCTGTTACCTCGTATTCGAAGTCGCTGGAGTATTTGAGTGAGGCCGATGGTGTAACGCTGAAGCCGTACGAGCGTCCGAGTTTGAAAAAGATGCGGCTCCACGAGATATCGTAGGTAACTTCGAGGCCAGCCTTGATGTTGAAGTCGGCGCTCACATTGCCCCAGTCGGCATCGCGATGGAGCGAGGTGCTGAGATCGAAGAGGGAAATCTCACCGCTTCCGCTGGCTCGTCGTGGCACATACCGTTTAGTCTTCTCATCGAAGTCGAATCCCGAGACGCGGCGCTTCACTTGCCCAGTTGTCTGGTCATATCCGATTTTCTCGACAGCAATGAGCTGCACGAAGATGTCTGCCAGTTCGGTCACGGGCTGGCAGTTGATGGTCCATTGGCTGGTGGCGTCGTAACGGTATACGCTAGTCACTTTGCAGGCCAGTCCACTGAAGTCATCGACCGACTGTTCAGAGTAGCGCACCTCAGGGTTGGTGAAGTTTACGAGCACATCGCCCTCGCTCGGCACGAGGTTGGAGGGGGTGTTAGGGGCGAGGCGGAAAAAGACAGTGCGGTCCTGATAGGTGGAGAAGTCGCTCATATAGGGAATCATACCTAGTGCATCGATGTCTTTCATGCGCGGGTTGAACACCACCTCGGGTTGTTGGAATCCGATGCTGTCGATGGCGCAGAGAGGAATGCGGTAGACGGTGTCGGCGAGTGCCACTTCTTGCACCACATACTCATCGTGCTCCACGGAGTCGAGGTCGAGTTTGGAGTATTGCATGCTCACCACGTCATCGTAGAAGAATCCGTTGAAATCTCCGTCGTTGCGATAGATGAAGAAGGCGTCTTGAGCGTGGAGAGTCTGGCCTGTCAAGAGCATGATGAGCATGGCCAGCAACTGTTTGCAGAGTGTATAGTTCTTCATCGCTTCACGAATTTATAGGTTACATCACCGCATTTCAGGATATAGGTTCCAGAGGGGAATCCAGCAAGTGAGATGACGGTGCGCTTTCCGGTGCTAGCCCGTGTTGTGTTGAGTTTGCGTCCGTCGGTGGAATAGAGGTCGAGTACAGAGCCATCGGGTAGTCCTTCAAAAGCCATCTCGTCGTTGTTTTGCATGTAGACAAGTTCGCCGGGGCGTAGTGTGGAGGCTTCGATATTGGTCATAGAGCCCTCGTGGGTGTAACGTTGGACGTTCTCCAATAGATAATAGACCGTGGTCAGACTGGTGGTGATGACCAGTTTGCCATTCTCGAAAGTTGTACGAGGTTCTTCGGTGAGGTCGAAATAGACTTTCTCGCCCGACTTGAGCCACACCACGAGCCGCTGCGTGTCGTTTTGCGCCCATCCCAGAACGGGAATGACAAACAGAAGGAGCAACAAGATTTTTCGTTTCTTCATGTTTTTTGTAGGTATTTGTAGGGGTTGATAGATATTGGGTTTTCAGTTATTCGAAAGTAATATAGGCATTTAGACTTCGCAAATATAGTAATTATTTTTGATAATCACTAACAATCCGCGTTTTTTTTCGTTTATTTGGCAACGAGAGCAACCTTTGGTTGTCAATAGTAACGTTGGGGGAATTTCCTGGAAATAGTAGGGAAAGTCCCCCTTATGTTTAGGAACGTTCCTTTGCAGAGGCGTTGTAAATGGTCTATCTTTGCATCAGAGAAAAGAAAAAAGAGTTTATTCACTTAACGGAAAGAAAGGATACGACTATGAAGAAGATGATGATGACGGCCCTGCTGATGACGATAGCCATCACGGCCAGCGCAATGACCTATACCGAGGCCCGCATGGAGGCCCTGTTCCTGAGCGACAAGATGGCTTACGAGCTTGAC
>JAFYDA010000077.1 GCA_017545045.1 Prevotella sp.
AGCAAGTCAGAATATTCAACAATTGGAACTTTTCCCCACATAGGAGGGGTTACTTTTTGAAGTGAAAACTAAATTTGCCTGTTTAAAGGCAGTTTCAAACGAATATTAATCAATTCCGATTTTTATCGGACAGCAATAATAAAGAATGTTAAACTAAAGTGCTGCGGATTTTAGGAAGTATGAAGAACAAGAAAGTATTTATTATTGCAGCTTGCATCATCGTTGTTGCGGCTGTAGGTGTTATCCTGTCTCCCATGGTTGACTGGCCGGTTGACAGTGACAAGTCGAGTGGCGACATCGGAAAGGCAGAACGTTTCTCACGCGAGGAAACAGAGCCGATATCGAATATGCAGGAGCTGCTGCAGAACGATTCCGCCTACAAGGACGGCATCGTTGTCTCGTATGTGGTGATGCAGACCCGTGCACAGCAGTTCGATGCGCTCGTTGAGATGACCAATGAAGCCGCTGGCAGCGTCAAGGAATTTGCCGACGTGCTTGCGCAGCTGAATGCCAACCGCGAGATGATTGGCAACGTCTGCGAGCAGCTCAAGACGGCCGGCGACAACCTCGAAGCCGTGCTCGCTGGCAAGGACTGCCCCGAGGTGGAGCAGAACACCATCAACGCCGCCCTGGCCTACACCACCCTGCAGAAGCAGAACCAGCTGGCCAACAAGTTTATCGAGGTGGCCGACAGCTATCTGAAAGAGAACGACGGCACTGACCAGCTGAAGCTGGTGCGCGACTCGTGGATGGACTACCAGCAGATGACTGCCGCCCTCGACGGCGACGAGAAGGCTGCCGACGAACTGGAGAAGAAAGGCTATCTGCTCACGCCGGAACAGAGCGTCGCCGCCATTGCAGGGGACAATATCGGCTACAGGCTCCGCATGGTGAATAGTGCTGCGCTGGCAAGCGAACTGGGAATCAGAAACCAGTTGGCAGGTTGTTTGAACTCGGAAGCACTCGCCGTCAGGAACTCGGAAGCACTCGCCGTCAGGAATTTTGACGTGCTGGCAAGTCAGAGCCACGTCATGAATTCCTTCGACCATATACTGGGGGGATTCAAGGCAACAGCATCCGCCCTCAATGCGCAGGAGTCGCTGGCCATGAGATTCAAACTTCGCTCCAGCATCTCCGACGCTATTTCGGCAACCGCAATGGGATACCGTCTCCGTGATGCTTCTATGTTAGGAAGTAGATAAGGATGCGCAATACAATAGCCATACTGCTGACGCTGGTCCCCATGCTCGCGTGGGGACAGCGTCAGACGTACTACCAATACTCTACCGACGAGGCGCGGCTGGTGTTCTTCGACAAGAGCCTGTCGCGCTACATCCCCCATATCGTGCGCATGTATGACCACGGCAAAGCGCTTCATGAACAGATATGGACCACCGATTCGCTCTATCGCCCCGAGGCACCGCTGCTGATGATTACCGACTGGGAGGACGAAGGCAACGGCGGTGTGTCGCCGCTGCCCCATACGATGATTCAGATTGGCATGGCACCGCTGAGCAAGGCATATAACGTCTATCCCTCGGCTGAGCGTTACCGCCACCTGTTCGACCATGAGTACACCCACGTGGTGATGACCGACAAGTACAACTGCCGCGATCTCTCCTGGCGCCGCTTCTTCGGCCTGGGCAAGGGTTCGCGGGGCTATGGGGCCAAGGGCGGTGCAAGCCGAGAGCAAAGTGGAACTCGTTCCGACTTTGCCGAGGCGCAGCCCGCGCTCGGCGGAGCCAAGGTGACGCCCGACAACCAGCATCCCCTGTCGGCCCTGTGGAGCTACCTGAGCGTGCCCCGCTGGTATGCGCCGCGCTGGTATCACGAGGGCATAGCCTGTTTCATGGAGACCTGGATGGGCGGAGGCGTAGGACGCTCCTTGGGCGGCTACGACGAGATGTACTTCCGCAGCATCATCGATGGCGGCCACGAGTTGTTCTCGGTGGTGGGATTGGAGACCGAGGGCACCACCATGGACTTCCAAGTGGGTGCCAACGCCTATCTCTACGGCACGCGCTTCGTCAGCTACCTCGCACGGCAGTATGGCTACGACAAGCTCATCAGCTTCTACAACCGCACGGCCGACAGCCACGCGCTCTTCGGCAGCCAGTTCAAGGAGGTGTTCGGACGCCCGCTGCGCCAGGCATGGGACGACTGGAAGCAGGACGAGCGCCGGCACCAGCAGGCCAACCTCGACGCCATCCGTCAATATCCCATCACCGCCACCACGCCTGTCACCACGCCTGTCACTGTGCCAGGCGGTTCTGCCGCCGGTGACTCGGTATCCCCGGCTCCGATGGGCTCCGTCTCGCCACTGGTTTACGATTCCGTCTCGGGCAAGGCTTACGCCGCCGTCAATGCCCCGGGGCGTTTTGCCAGCCTCACTGAGATTGACCTCACCACTGGCAAGCAACGCAGGCTGGCCAACATTGACGGCGTGCAGCTCTACAACCCTGCCAGCGTAGCCCTCGACCTGGGCGGCAGGCGCCTCATCTTCACCATCAACAACCAGAAGATGCGCGGCCTGCAGGTGTACGACCTGGACCGGGGGAAGACCATTAAGCGGAAGAACTATCAGCGCGTAGGCAACATCGTCTACGACAACACGAACGACTGTCTCTACGGCCTCTTCTCCAATGGCGGCATACACTCCATCGTGCGTTACGACAAAGACCTGGAAAAGCCCGAGGTGATTTATTCGTTCCCCTTTGGCGTCAGCATCTTCGACATCGACGTGAGCCACGACGGCACCCTCCTCTCGCTGACACGCTCGGGCAACAACGGCGAGCAGACGCTCATGCTCCTCGACCTGAAGCAGATAGAGAAGGCCGTCTTCAAGCCCATAGAGCTGGTGACGTGGCGCGATGCCAACCTGGGGCAGTTCCGCTTCTCGCTCGATGACAGCCACCTGATAGGCAGTTCCTACTATACCGGCGTCAGCAACCTCTGGCAGGTGGATATCAAGACACGGCAGATGGAGATGCTCTCCAACACCGACATCGGCCTGTTTGCCCCGCTCGAAATTGCCCCCGACCGCCTGCTGGCCCTGCAGTTTGAACGCGACGGCATGCTGCCAGTCACCCTTCAGCGGCGTGTGGTTAGCGATGCTAACGCCATCACGCTCTATGGCCAGCGTGCCTACGAAGCCAACCACCAGGCCCTCGACTCGGTGGGGCTGCTCCGCGAGCCGCTGGCCGTCAAGGAGTTTGGCGACGTCTATCACAACATCACCTCCTACGACGTGCTGAAGGAAATGGCCTTTGAAGGGGCTTATCCCACCCTTACCGGTTTCACCGACCACGAGGCGTGGAACAAGGTGACACCCGTGGTGGGCTATCGCTTTCACTTCTGCGACCCCGTGGGACTCAGTTCCCTCAAGATGGGGGTGGGCATCTCCCCGTGGAGCAGCCATGAGTGGAAAAACCAACTGCATGCCGACCTGGAGTGGCGCTATTACTTCTGGACGCTGAAAGCGGCATGGAACCCCACCTGCTTCTACGACCTCGCCGGCCCGCTGCGCGAGAGCCGCAAGGGCTACAAGGTGTCGCTGGCTTACGACTATATGAATTCGCTCGTGGCCCCCTACAAACGCTCGTGGGGCTTCTCGCTCGGCGCATACGGCCTGATGGATGCCCTGCCGCTGTATCAGGAGATCGCCTCCGACGACATACGCTCGCTACAGACGGCCTCCGTCTATGACAAGCTGTCGAAGCTGCGCAAGTCATTAGGAGCAGTGATGGACGAGCAGGGGTATCAGCTTGGCCTGCAGGGATATAGCTATCTGGCTGGCGGAAAGTTCTACCCGTCGGTCGAGGCTACGGGCGACTTCGGCCTCCTGTTGCCCGTCGGGCGCAACAACTCGTTCTGGCTGCGCACGGCGGCAGGACATAACTTCGGCGACAGCGAGTCGGCGTTAGGCAATACTTATTTCGGCGGTTTCCGCAACAACTATATCGACTATCGCGACGTCTTCCGATACCGCACCGCCCTGGCCTTGCCGGGTGCCGACATCGATGCCGTCAAGGCCCACTCCTATGCCAAGGCTACCGCCGAGCTGAACCTCAGTCCTGTGCGTTTCAACAATTTCGGCGCCCTCTACTGCTATCCCACCTGGACACAGTGCTCGCTCTTCGCCACCGGACTGTCAGCCTGGAACACCGGCTCGTCGCGCCAGTCGTTCGTCAGTGCCGGTGTTCAGCTCACCACCGAGGTGGTATTCTTCAACTATCTGAAGACCACCCTTTCGCTGGGCTACGGCCACCTGTTTGCCCCTAAAGGCTTTTCCGGTGGCAGGCACGGCAATGAATTGATGGTCTCACTCAAATTGCTATAATGCTGTTCGTCGTCTCCCTGCTTCCTGTCGCCATCTACATCGCGTGGGTCTGGTCCATAGACCGCTTTGCACTTGTCAGTGCAAGGCTGCTGGCCCAGATGATTCTCTGCGGCCTGATGACAGCACTCGTCTGCTACGGCCTGTTCCGGCTCACAGGCGATTACTGGGGGCAGTGGTCCGATGTCGTCAATCCTGTGGTCGAAGAGATGGTCAAGGCCATCCCCCTCCTCGTGCTGGCCAGTCGCAAACGCATGGTGTTCTTCATCGACAGTGTCATCCTTGGAGCTGCCGTGGGCGGTGGATTCTCCATCCTCGAGAACCTGCTCTATCTGCTCCACGATGATAGCTTGGGCTTCGGCACTGCGCTGTTCCGGGGACTTGAGGTGTCGCTCGTCCACATGGGCTGCAGCGCCATTGTGGCCACTGCGCTGATGTTCATCGTCCGGCAGGCTGAACGTCGGAACTCCCGGCTCACTGTCAAAAAGGCAGATGCCAGTCTCGCCATCCTGCTGCTCATAGCTTCCACTTCCCTTCACGTGGCTCACAACGCACTCCATTTCAACCCGCTTGCCCAGACCGTCACAGTCATTGGCCTCATGGCGCTGCTGCTATTTGGCACCTACCAGTATGACTCGAACCAGATTCACCGGTGGATAGACCGAAGCATGAACAAGCAGCTCGACCAGCTCTGTTCCATCAGTGAAGGCCGGCTCGACGAGACGCCAACAGGCCGCTACCTGCTTTCGGTCAAGGAGTCTTTCCCGCCGGAAGTGTTCTTCGACATCATTTGCTATGTGCAGCTGCACACCGAGCTAGAAGTCGTAGCCAAAAGCCGTTTCATGGCCCACGAGGCGGGACTCGAATATCCTTTGAGCAACGAAAGCAGGGCTTCTATCCTTGCCAAGCACAAAGAGTATCAACATCTGTCGGAAGCATTGGGGAATACTGCAAGAATCACCGTTGCCCCATTGCTGAAGTTCTATCCCGCCGACCGCAAGGCACTGGATGACCTCATCGACGAGTGTCGCTCCTGAACGGGTGGTCGGCAGCGTCATCGCTAACATCAAAAAACAGAAAAAATGAAAAAAACAGTTGCCTTTCTCATTGCTGCCATACTGAGTTCCGCAGCATACGCCCAGTGTCAGCAGGGGAGTGTACAAGACGCGAAGCATGAGGTTTTCAAGACCTTCCATTCGTGGGCCTACAAGAATCAATATCCTTTGCGCGAGATTCCCGTAGCTCCTCATCGTGCGTCGCTTCTCCCGGCGAAAGTACCAGCCCAGACTAAGGCGTTCACCGACCGCGTGTGGTTTCCCGGTGAGTGGGAAGAGGTGAAGGCCATCATCATCACCCCCTACTACGATTGTCTGGTGCCTGGTCACGAGGACGATTACGAATGGCACGCAGAATCTGTCGTGACCGGTTATGGTCAGTATTACCATAAAGTAGATGGCAAATGGCAGATTGAGGGCTTCGGGCCTTGTGTGGCCCGGATGGACACGACAGCAGCCTACGGCAAGGTGCTCTTCCATCTGATGGACGGCATACAGCAGGGCGGTGCCGAAGCCTGGGTGCGTCTGGAGCAGGAGGCCGACACGGCCTTGGTACACGAGACGCTTAGTCGCATGAACTTGCACCACGACCGCCTGCGCTTTTTCTACGGGCGGGGAAACTCTATCTGGTATCGCGACTGCGGACCCATCTGCTTTTACTATGGCGAGCAGGACAATCTGGCCATGCTCGACTTCATCTACTCGCGCCACAGCCGCGCGCACGACGACTCCATACCCTCGCTTCTGCACAGGCAGATGGGTATTCCCAACTACATGACCAAGGTGCTGTGGGAGGGCGGCAACTGTCTCGTTGACGGTGCAGGAGCGGTCATCTCGTCCGACGCTGTCTATACCATCAACCAAGACACGCTCGGAGCGGTAGTATGGGATGGACAGAACATCAGTTCGCTGCATCATGAGTACAAGCCCGCACTGACACCCGACGAGGTGAAGCAGGCTTTGCACGAGATGCTGGGCCAGCGGGCCACACACATCATCCCCCGCTACCTCTTCGACGGTAGCACCGGCCATGTGGACCTCTATGCCGATGCCTACGACGAGAATGGCTTCGTCTTCTCCGTCATGCCCGATGCATACAGTTCGTGGACAGACTATACGACGGGGCACAACAATATCGACCTGCTCTGCCGGCAAAAGAGCATCTTCGACCGCAACTACTACGACATGGCACACTTGCCATTCCCCTCGAAGGAGGAGGGAGAGCCTTTCGCTGACGAGGAAGAGTACGACGCATCCTACTCGCGCACCTACTCCAACCACTGCTTTGTAAACAATGTCATCCTGCAGCCATGCTTCTCCGAGGTGGGAGCCGACGGCATGCCCACCGAAGCATGGGACCGGGCCAACATCGAGGCCGTCAAGGCGGCCTATCCTGGCTATACCGTCTATTGCATCGACGTGAGCTCATTCGACGCTGAAGGAGGGGCACTCCACTGCGTCACCAAACAGATTCCCGCCGACAACCCCATCCGCATCCTTCATAAGAATATTCACGGCAGCATCAACCTGGGCGAGTTGACAGCCATCCCCGTCAGTGCCGTCATCACCAACCGCAGCGGCATCAGCCATGCCGAGGTGGTCTGGCGCACCGACCAGGGCGACTGGCAGACAATCACCCTCACCGCAAACGGCAACCGCTTCTACGGCAGCTTGCCCATCAGTCTGACTGACGTGCCTCACACGGTGGAGTACTATATCTCTGCCACCTCCTGCAATGGCAAGACCATCACCAAGCCCTTCACAGCCAGTCAGGGTGGCTATTTCACTTTCACCTACAATGACGGCAACCCCGAATTCGACAGCACGATGTTCGACTTCGACATAGAGCCCATGCCCACGGAACGCATCACTTTCCCGTTCGGCAGCAATTGGCTCACTGAAGATACGACGGAGGACGATCCCACGACCACAGGCATCGTCAATCTGGACATCAGCCATCGCAGCGACAATCGTTGGGCTACGCTGCAAGGTATCATGTTAAGCAGCCAACCAACGAAGCCTGGTGTGTTCATTCATTACGGGAAAAAGGTTGTTAACAAACAAAAATGACTATATAGGTATAAATCTTTAAACAAAACGCCACGTTCCAGATGACAAGAGTCGACAATAGCCTGACGGAGATGATTGTCGGCAAATGGATTCACGCCGACACAGACGGAGAGACCGTCACAACTGACATGAAGTCGGTCTATACTTTTGAAAAGAACGGCGACGCGCTGAAGGGCTACTACAGCATGTCGATGACGGAGAGCGGCGTGTGGGCCTACAATCAAGAACCGACGTGACCGTCAGTGGCAACAACATCACGCTGACCTCACAGCAGGCCGACGGAGTGACATCGGTGGTGGAACTGACCGGCGTCACCATCAGCGGCAATGACCTGCGCTTCACGGCGAAGACCACACTCTCGAAGAATGCCGCGCCGACGGCTCCACCTACACCATCACCGCCCACCTGAAGAAGGTGGAATAACTTTGACTTGTTCCCATTGAATAGCGTTCCACTTAAACGTAACAACACAATAATACAAAGACAATGAAAAAGCAATTATTCACCGCCATCCTGACTATCTGCAGCGCAATGGTGCTGACATCGTGCTCAAACGATGATGACTCTGCTGGACAGCAAAGCGAGTATGCGGGCATGCCGCTCATCATATACGACACTGACATCGGCTCATCGACCGACGACCTATTTGCCCTCGAGATGCTCTATCGCTACGAGGACGAGGGGCGTTGCCGCCTGCTCGGCGTAATGGTTGACAGAGAGGACGAACGGAATGCAGCTTTTGCCGACGTGATGAACACGTATTTCGGTCATGGCAACGTGCCCGTCGGCCTTATCAGCGATGGCATCAAGAAGCCGAAAGTGTGGATAGACTATGCTCACGTAGCAGACACGAAGGATGGCAAGGGGCAGCCGATGTTCAGTCGGTCCATAGCCGACTATTCGTCGTTGCCCGACGGGTGGCGGCTTTACCGACGAC
>JAFYDA010000008.1 GCA_017545045.1 Prevotella sp.
AGTCACGGTGACGGCACGGAACACGGGGTTGATGATGTCGCTGCCGCTGGTCCACTTAATAATATAAGGTGTACCGGCGGTGATGGCGGTGGCATCCTTGAAGTTCAGATAGAGCGTGGTGCCGTCGAGGCCGGTACGGTGACGCCCCTCGCCTGCCGTCACGTAGCGGTTGCCGCCGGCATCGTAGTAGCCATCCGTGTCAAGCTCCTTGATGGTGGCGTTCTTGAGGGGGGAACCCTCAAGCGCGATCTGCTCGGCGGTCATGGCGAAGGGCATGCAGATGGTGTTCCAGGAGTTGTCCTTGTAGAGAGTGCGGCCAGAGAGGGTGACGTTGCATAAATAGCCATTGTTGGCGGCGATGGTCGTAGCGTTGGCATCGGCATCATTACCGTTGTCGGCCAGGGTGACGGTGGGCCGGGTGTAGGTGAGCGTCACATCGTCGACGACAAGCTCGGCAGGAGAATTACCTGTACCAGTTTTTTGGAAACCGAGAACGAGGTCGAAGGGCTTAGCTTCGCCGGTTACCTCAAAGTCGTAGGTGAGCGTCTTGTTGTCGCTCTCGCCGATAGCTGTGGCATCAGCATCGCCCACCTTGTAAGAAGAGCGGTTGGTCATGTTTTCCATATTGCTGTTCCACGACAGGGAGAGCGTGTATTTACCCACAGGCAGCATCTTTTGCTTTCCGACCATCAATGTGGTGGCTGAACTGCCCCAGTTTTTACGCATATAAAGTTTGCTATCGTTCTCACCTTGATGAGTCTGTATCACTGCCCAAGTGTCGGCATCGGCATATTCTACTTCCCAACCGCTGACTTCGTGGATGTTATTGCTGTTGGCAGTATTGAGTGCGCTGCCTTCAGCGGCGCTGAAGTCAAGGTTGCTGCCGAGGAAGGCACCCATATTGATGGGATCGTCTTGGGCGAGGGCGTGGTTGACGAAGGCGGTGTTGAGGGCTGTGATGGCTGTCTGCTGCGTTGCATCAGTGTTCATGTTGCTATCTGCGCCGTAGCTGCCAGCGATGCTGAGAGCCGTACAACCTTCGACCATCGCCTTATAGCTCTTGAAGAGGCGGAGGGAGGCGTCGGTGGCGTTCATCTGGTCGGTGAGGGCGGCAGCGAGAGTGCCATAGGATGATGCCTGTGACACGTCGTCGAGTGCTTCGCTAACGGCATCCACTGCGTCAAGAAGGTCTTTCCATGCTGCTGCACTCATGGTAGAAAGCTGGTAGTCGGTACCATCAGCAAGGTTATAGTCAGTCTCGAAACGCTCAAGAGCAGAGAGCATCAGTTCACGGCCGTCCTTGACGGTCTGAATCTGACTTCTTGCAGCATTGATAGCATCAGGCAGAGTTGTGAGGGTTACAGTGTTGAGGTCTTCGAATGTGTCTGCATCCTCTGCATCATCGATAGCATCCTGCAGAGCCGTACATTGTGCCGATGTGAGCAGTTCAGCATCAGCGCTTGCCAAGAGTCCTTCTGCCTCGGAGACAAGTGCATCGCGGTCAGCCTTCAAAACTGTCAGGTCTGGGTCTTTGCTGTAGGTGATGGTATATATCTGTGCCACGTGCCAGTTAGAACCCGCTTGTTCTTTCTTTATGCCGTATATGAGTGTACCTGAACTTGTCAGTTGGACGCTGACATTGACAGGTGTCGGGGCATCAATCTCTGTGGCATGGAAAATAGGAAGGCCAACCTTCTGATTATTGGCAAAACCGAAGGTGCGGTTGTTGTCACCGGCATTGCTTACCTCGTCCATACCACGATTGGGAGTAAAACAGGCTGCACCGTAAAGAGCCACAGTGTAATAGCCCGCAGGCATGTCGTTGAGCGTTTGGGTCAGAATGTTGCCTGTGCGCCCTACGGCTTGGGCATTCTGCTCATAAGCTTCAACAAATTTATAGGGAGTGGGATTGCTCTTCAAGGCCCAGCCCACGTATCCTGCAACATTATCACCATCCACAGCTGTCCAGTCGGCTGCATCACGTGAAGCTAAAAATGTTAGGTCAAATGGGTTGCCGTCCTCTGCGGTTACACTACTTACAAAAGTGAGAGCAGCAGCACGTAGGTTGGCAGTCTGCGTGTTAATAGTAGCAGCATTGTTAGTAGCTTCAACTGTACTACTAGCCGTATTAATAGCGTTTTCAAATGTTGTCTTAGCCTCGCTGTTATCAATATATTGGTATATGGTGTTGTCTTTCAGCGGCACTACATTTTCCAAAAATTCGTAATATTCATCGTATGCAGCCCGATAGGCACTTTTTCCCTTGTAAGTGAGTTTAAATGTGTCAAAAATCATCCAGTTGCCATCCTCCCCTTGGTCTATGCCAATCTCCAGCGTGCCGTCTGTCACTTCTATATCAAGCGAAACCAGCGCGTATGTGCCACCTTCAAGAGCTGTTTTCATATTAGCGTATGTGCTCGCACCATCATCTGTAACCCGAGTGGTTGCTAAGGTGGTGATAGTCTCTGAAGCGTTCTTTGCATACAGAAAAGCCTTAGAAACTTCATCTGTAAGTTGTACGGACAGAGTGTAATTGCCATTGGGCAAGCCATTGATGGTCTGACTGAATTTAAATCCAGTCTGGTGCCAACTCTCTACAATGCCATTAGAACATTGGAAATTACCAGCAGTACCAGTTTTTGTCCATCCTCCATAATAATTATTAGTACCCCAGTTGTCGCCATTGCCGTCATCGAATGTTGGATTAATGATGGCTATCGAAGCATCCTTGGGGGACTCATTGGTTGCACCAGCAAGCTTGTTAGCAAATACTAAAGAGCGAGGTATGGAATAGATATAGTATTCTCCCTTATTGGCATCTTGCTTGTTGGCTGCGCACTCGGCTCCATTATTAAAATCGTTTGCAGTCCATGGACCGATGTATTTCTCAGAGCTTTCTGCTGCACGGCTATTCTCAAGCGTAAACTTTCCATTATTTAAGTAGAAATTCAGTTTAGAATAGGAGTTTTCCCCACCCTTAGTATCAGCGATATCTGTGGGGCGAAAAATCCAATTTGCGTTGTAATCTGTATTGAACTGAACTGGCGCATAGCCTACATTGCGTAGCGCATAGCCTGAGCCATTGGGTTCTATATACCACAGCTTGCCCAAGTCCGTCGTAGGGTCAGTGCACGTCTGGTAATAGACACCCTTGCGGTTGTTCCCTTGGTTATTACCTGTGGCAATACCTAACATGAGGTTTCGGGTGACATCAACAAAAACATAGTAGTTGGCCTCCATTTCTGAGGCAGTTGGCATGGATGTGATTTTTGTCCACCCATCAGAGAGGGAAAAAATTGAAGTATTGTCTGCACATACATTTCCAGCCATAGCCAACAACACAAAAATTGCAATTATATTTCGTTTCATCGTATTCATTTTTTTATTCGTGAAATTCATTAAATTCGTTGTTCAAAGAAACAATCCTTAGTGTTAGAACTGGAACTGAACGACTTCCTTCACGCCCTCGCCGCGCTTGAAGAGGACAACGAATGCGTTTTTTGCCTGTCCTGTATTGCCCGGAGCGGCAACGGTGTAGTCGTGTACTTTGTTATCGCCATTGACTGTAGAAGTGTATGTGGCTTCATAAAAACGGTGGTAGTGTCCTGAGAAGTGCTGAACTTCACCGTCAACCTTTCCTGCCGCCTTCATCATAATGGCAGATAGCGGATCTTTCTTCAGGGTGTTGGCAGATGTTGCATCGTTGTAGGCAATGCCAGAGGTGCTGGAACCATAGCTGGAAGAATTGCTTGAAGTGATGTAATTGCCACTTTCATTTTGGTCGAGCCACCAGCGGTTGCAGTCACTACCAGCTAACCAAGGATAGTGCTGCATCCACACGCTAGCCTCATCAGTGTGACTCTCTACGAAGGTATTAAGGGCGCTAATGATACCGTCAGGAGCATAATAGGTAGCCGACGAGAGCAGACCGGGCTTGTTGTAGGGCTTTTGGAACCAGTAGCAGTTGGAGCAATAGAAACGCACGTCCTTGAACTTGAAGGTGAAGTGTTTGGGTTGCCAAGCACCGCTGCCGCCTGTAAAGTATTGTATGTTTTCGTCGAAAACACCCGCATTGTTCCAATAGCTGTTATTTTCGGTAATGGCACTGATGGTCTTGTCGTCTGCATTGGAGCCGCCAGAACCTCCATAAGTTACACCTTTGCTGCCGTCGCTCCAGTAATCGGGTGAAATATCGTGGTTGCCTGCAATGAAAATAAATGGTATGCCTGCAGACTTAGCAATTTCGGCTGTGCAGTTTAGAAAGGCTGTGTGCTTACCGTCATTGTTGTCATTGCCTTTGTCCTGATCAATGTCACCAGTGCAGAAAATGATGCTGGTCTTTGGTACGAGGTTCGGTGCGGCAGTGAAAGTAGGCGTATAATTGGGGTCCTTGCCCATGTTGATGATGTGGTTCATGATAGTAGTCATGTCCGACGCACTGGTGCCGTCGTGTCCGCTACCCTGGTTGATGTGGCAGTCGGAGAAGAATACGCCGCAGAACCATACGTCCTCCTCGAAGCGGAAGCCGTAGGCCTTGTTGTTGTAGGTGAAGACTTTCAGCTCACCGTAGTTGAGCTTTGTGGTCGTGGGGTTGGGGGTCACGGCGGCTGCGTCGACGGGGAAACCGTCGACCGCGACGGCGGTGATAAGACCGCTGAGGTCAGTGCCTGCCGGCAGGGTGACGGTGGTGAAACCCTTGCTGTCGCGCTCGGCTACGTCGCCATAGGTGATGCCCTCGAGAGTGAAGGTCATCTGAGCGCATACAATCATGAATTGAACCCACAATAGGGAGAATAGAAAGATTCGTTTGATGTTCATAGTTATTACTGGATATTAATGGCGTATTAGGTAGTAATTATCATGCAAATATAAAACTTTTTCTACAAAGCACCCGTACTACGGACAATTTATTATTATTTATTAACAGGTTCTATTTAAAAAAGGAACGAGTATCTTTGTATTTCCCTCATTTTTTCGTAACTTTGCCAGCCAAAATCGTGTATATCAATTTAATCATATAAAATGAACAGAGACACAGTCATCGGATTTGTATTGATTGCGCTGGTGCTCATCGGCTTCAGCTGGTACAACCAGCCTTCGGCCGAACAGATAGAGGCGCAGCGTAAGGAGGACAGCATAGCGGCTGTCATGAAGGATAACGCCAAGAAAAAGCAGGAGGCCGAGGCCGCACGGAAGGCGCAGGCTGAGGAGGCTGCCAAGAACGACACGACGAGCCTTTTCTACGCAGCACTCAGCGGACAGAGCAGTCAGGTGGTGCTGAAGAACGGAAAGGTGGAACTGACGCTCGACACCAAGGGCGGCACGCTGACGAAGACCGTCATCAAGAACTTTGAGGACAAGGACGGCAACAAGGACGTGACGCTCTACGACGCCAAGGGACAGCAGATGAACTTCCTGCTGTCTGGCAAGCAGGACAACATCATCACGCAGGACCTGTACTTCACGCCAACGAACGTGAGCGACACGACGGTCACCATGACGGCACAGGCCACCAGCGGCGGCAGCATCGTGCTCGACTACCGTCTGGGTGCCGACTACCTGCTGCACTTCTCGCTGACGGCCAAGGGTCTGGGCGGCATCTTCGCCCCGACATACAAGGAGATGGACATTGAATGGAACGGCCACAGCCGCCAGCAGGAGAAGGGCTTTTATTTTGAGAACCGATATACGGGGCTGTTCTACAAGGAGGCCAACGACGGATCGTCCGACAACCTGTCGGAAACCGGCAACCAGCAGGAGACCATCGACGAACAGCTCGACTGGGTGGCTTTCCGCCATCAGTTCTTCAGCGTGGCCCTAATCTCGAAGGACAACTTCGCCACGGGTGCCGCCCTCAGCAGCGTGGAGGACTCCAAGGACTCGGGATACCTGAAGCAGTTTGACGCCAAGCTGAAGACGGCCTTCGACCCCACGGGCCAGAAGCCGTCGGAGTTTGAGATGTACATCGGCCCCAACGACTTCCGCCTGATTCAGGACGTGGAGCAGCAGAGCCTGTTCGGCAAGGATCTCGACCTGGAGCAGCTGGTGAACCTGGGCTGGTGGCTCTTCCGCCTCATCAACCGCTGGTTCACGCTCTATGTCTTCGACTGGTTAGCCTCCTGGGGCTTCTCCATGGGCATCGTGCTGATACTCATCACCCTCATTCTGAAGGCCATCACCTTCCCGATGGTGAAGAAGAGCTACATGTCGAGTGCCAAGATGCGCGTGCTGAAGCCGAAGCTCGACGAGGCCACCCGCCAGTATGACAAGCCCGAGGATCAGATGAAGAAGCAGCAGGCCATGATGCAGATGTACTCGCAGTACGGCGTGTCGCCGCTGTCGGGCTGTCTGCCCATGCTCATCCAAATGCCTATCTGGATTGCCATGTTCTGGTTCGTTCCCAACGCCATCCAGCTGCGCGGACAGTCGTTCCTCTGGATGGAGGACCTGGCGACGTATGACCCCATCATCTCATGGGGCAGCCACATCTGGGGCATCGGCGACCACCTGTCGCTGTCGTGCCTGCTGTTCTGCGGCTCGAACATCCTCTACTCGTGGTTCACCATGCGCCAGCAGCGCGACCAGATGGTGGGCGCGCAGGCTGAGCAGATGAAGATGATGCAGTGGATGATGTACCTCATGCCGCTGATGTTCTTCTTCATGTTCAACGACTACTCCAGCGGTCTGAACTTCTACTACTTCATCTCGCTGTTCTTCTCGAGCATCATCATGTTCGTGCTGCGCAAGACGACGAACGACGAGAAGCTGTTGGCCATCCTCGAGGCCCGCTATAAGGAAAACAAGAACAACCCAAAGAAGCAGAGCGGACTGGCCGCCCGCTTAGAGGCTATGCAGAAGCAAGCCGAGGAGATGCAGCGGCAGCGCAACCAAAGGAAATGACATCTTTCATCTAAATACTATGAGCATGAAAAGGATTATGACCATTGCCGCAGCAGCCCTGATACTGACAGGATGCGGCACACAGAAAGACAGTGACAAAGTGAATATCGAGAAGCAGACCGTACAGTTGGAGAACGACCAGATGACACCAGAGGCACTCTGGGCCATGAGCCGCATCGGCGGCTACCAGGCCTCGCCCGACGGTCAGCACATCGTCTATCAGATGGGCTACTACAGCGTGGAGGAGAACAAGAGCCATCAGGTGCTGTGGATGATGAATGCCGACGGCTCGGAGCAGAAGCAGCTGACCACCGATGCCGACAACGAGACCGACGCACAGTGGCTCGACGACGAGACCATTGCCTTTCTCCGTGGCGGCGAGGTGTGGAAGATGGCACTTGACGGCACTGGCCGCAAGCAGATGTCGGAGACCGAGGGCAAGGTGGAGGGCTTCCAGTTCTCGCCCGACCGCACGAAGGTCATCGTGCTGAGGAGTATCGACTTCAACGAAATCATCCAGAAGAATCCCGACGACCTGCCAAAGGCCACGGGTCGACTGGTCACCGACCTGATGTACCGCCACTGGGATCACTACGTGGAGACCATCCAGCACCCCTTCGTCTGTTCTGTAAGCGGCGATAATATCGCTGCAGACGGCAAGGACATCCTCGAGGGCGAGCCCTTCGAGTGCCCCATGGAGCCCTTCGGCGGCATGGAGCAGCTGGCCTGGAGTCCCGACTCGAAGACGATTGCCTATACCTGTCGTAAGAAGACCGGCTTGGCCTACAGTATCTCAACCGATGCCGACATCTATATATATAATATAGGTACGCACGAGAGCAAGAACCTTTGCAAGCCTGCCGACTATGTTGAGCCGGAGATTGAGCCGACGAAGACGATGAAATTCCAAAAGGTGGATGCGAAGGAGAATCTCGCCAACAATGTGGGCTACGACCAGAACCCGAAGTTCTCGCCCGACGGCAAGCAGATAGCCTGGCTCTCGATGGAGCGCGACGGCTATGAGGCAGACCGCCAGAGACTGTGCGTCTGTGACCTGGCAACAGGTGAGAAGACATACGTGACGGAATCGTTTGACTCGAACGTCGACGACTACTGCTGGGCACCCGACGGAAAGGTGCTGTACTTCATCGGCGTGTGGCACGCCACTGAGAACCTCTACCGCACCAACCTCGAGGGCGAGGTGAAGCAACTCTCAAACGAGTGGGCCGACTTCGGCTCGCTGCAGATGTTGAACGACAAGTCGTTGTTGGCCGAACAGCATAGTTTCGTGGCACCTGCCGACCTCTATGTGGTGACGCCCGGCGACAGCATCAAGGATACCAAGGCCGTACAGATTACGCAAGTGAACAAGGAAATACTCGACCAGTTGGCTAAGCCTTCGGTAGACCAGCGCTGGGTGAAGACCACTGACGGCAAGGATATGCTCTACTGGATTATCCTGCCGCCACACTTCGACGCGGCGAAGAAGTACCCCACCCTGCTCTTCTGCGAGGGCGGACCGCAATCGCCCGTCAGCCAGTTCTGGAGCTATCGCTGGAACTTCTTCATCATGGCCTCACAAGGCTACGTCATCATCGCTCCCAACCGTCGCGGACTGCCTGGCTTCGGACAGGAGTGGCTGGAACAAATCAGCGGCGACTGGACAGGACAGTGCATGAAGGACTACCTGACGGCCATTGACGACGCAGCACAGAACCTGCCATACGTCGACAAGGACAAGATGGGTGCCGTGGGCGCCTCGTTCGGCGGCTTCAGCGTCTACTATCTGGCCGGCCATCATGACAAGCGCTTCAAGTGCTTCATCGCCCACGACGGCGCCTTCAACCTGGAGGCCATGTACACCGAGACCGAGGAGAACTGGTTCTCGAACTGGGAGTACGACGACGCGCCTTGGAACAAGGACATGACGGCCCGCGCCCGCAAGACCTACGACAACTCGCCCCACCGCTTCGTCGACAAGTGGGACACGCCCATCCTTTGCATCCACGGCGAGAAGGACTACCGCATCAACGCCACACAGGGCATGAGTGCCTTCAACGCCGCCCGCATGCGCGGCATCGAGGCCGAACTGCTCATCTTCCCCGATGAGAACCACTGGGTGCTGAAGCCACAGAACGGCATCCTCTGGCAACGCACCTACTTCGACTGGCTGGCACGCTGGCTGAAATAATTGTAGTTAAAAAGATAGCCTGCTGCACGGTGCGGTCAACTACGGTCGGTATACCGAGCTGACGCATCTTGCCATCGCCCTTGGGTATCTCTACCCGTCGGACGGGATTAGGACGGTACCTGCCGTCCATCAGCGACAAGACGAGTCCATCCTTGTGGCACCTCAGCAAGTCGCCGCGTTCAAAATGCACTTCCTCAAGAGTGTTTTCAGTTATCCCCATATAGGTCTGCACCCCCTCGTAGCATTCGCGTTCCGAGCTATTCCTACGGGGGCGGCTGTCATTCAAAGCTGACATCTTCTGCATTCTCTCCTGCATCGCATCGTCCGTGAGACATCCCCAGTTAAGGGCAACATTACTCTTTTCATCTTATACCCGCTGGATTTACCTGCGCATGTTCCGGACAGCTATCGGACTTTGGTTTGTCTTGCAACCTCATCCACATGCGTCGGCCTTATATCC
>JAFYDA010000009.1 GCA_017545045.1 Prevotella sp.
ACGTCAGGCCAGTGCTTTGCCGCCGACTTCCTTCAGACCCAATGTCACCATTGGCACCTTGTCTTTGGCTGTACGCTTGCCGCTATCAGGCCGCGTTCGGGACTTACACCCGTTAGATTATGCCCATGTCGGGCGAACATAAAAAAGAGAGGCTTGAACCTCTCTTTTTTATTGCGGCATTCCGACCTTGCGTATGGGTCTTTCGGATGTCACGGTAGTGCTGTCGGTGCTGATACCGCGGGTCTCACGTGACCAGTAGCCATTCCATCCGTCATAGCCCCAGCGGTCGTAGCGGTTCCAGTTGGGCGACGAGATGTGGCGCAGGCGGAACTCTACGTCGTTCTCACCGTCAGCAATGTAACCAGTGAACGAATTGTCGTTCAAGTGATAGTCGCGTATGACCATTGTGGTACGGTCTTCTACGAAGTACACTTCAATGTTACGGTTATTGACTTTCCACTCAATATGGTTGGCCACGTAGTCCCAAGGGGCATTAGAGTAATAATCCACCCAGTATCCCGTTCCCCGCGTCCAACGAAAAGGATCGCCTTCAAAGGTTATTTCCGTTGAAGTTGCGTAATAGCGGGTGTCGTGGTAGGACGTATAGACATACATCGTTCCCGCCCAGGTACCTTCCAGAGTTTCTGCAATCAAGACATCCTCGTCACATGCAGTGAGCGATATCGTCATCACGGCCATTAAGGCCGTCATCATCAAGGTGTGTATCTTCTTCATCATAGCTGTAATAATTTTACTGTTTGACATTATTTCTATTGCAAAGATACGGCAAAAAAACGAAACCCACAAGGGTAAAAACTATAAAACCGCATAGGGAAATCCCTACGCGGTTTTCATGTTCCTTGTTATTTATCTCTTACTTACGCAGGCCGAGAGCCTTGATAATGGCACGGTAGCGATTAATGTCGTTGACATAAAGATACTTCAGCAACTTGCGGCGACGACCTACCATCATGGTCAGCGAGCGAGCGGTGACATTATCCTTATGATTCTGCTTCAAGTGCTCTGTCAAATGCTTAATACGATAGGTGAACAGAGCAATCTGAGCCTCAGGCGAACCTGTATCGGTGGCACCTTTACCATACTGGCTGAAAATCTCAACCTTCTTTTCTTTGTCTAAATACATGTTTTTGATGAATTAATTGTTAATACTAAACATCCTTCAAAAGCCCATTCCGCCTTCATCACCGACGGGGAACTTCGTCAAATGCGGCTGCAAAGGTACTACATTTTTCTCATTCCCACAAATTTTTGCCGTTCTTTTTACACAAATCGTTAATATTGCTTAATTATCTGATTATTTATTTGCCTTTTACAGCAAATATCGAATAAAAATATTAGATTTGCAGTCTAAAGAGAGTATATTCATTATGTTTAATTTAAACTGACACAACTATGAAGAAATTATTTATGTTGGCAGTAGCCGCCATGCTGGCTACCATGAGTGTGAACGCACAGCAGATGTTCATCAAGCCGATGGTTGGTGGAACGCTTACAACTTTTTCAGGTGATGTGCATAATAACAAGGTGAAGGTTGGTCTCGTTGCCGGTGCCGAGTTTGGTTACAATTTTGCTGAGAATATGGGTGTAACAGTCGGTGCTTTGTATTCTATGCAAGGCTCAGCTATTAAGGATGTAGATGACAAACTAAAAATGAATTATCTGAACATCCCAGTTCTGTTCAATTACTACATTATTCCGGGATTGGCAATAAAGGCTGGTGTACAGCCAGGTTTCCTGATGAGTTCGAAGTATGGCGATACAGATATGAAAGATTATTTCAAGAAGTTTGACCTATCTATTCCTATGGGTTTGTCATACGAGATCAGCGATTTCGTGATTGATGCTCGTTACAATCTTGGCGCCACCAATTTCCTTAAGGATAATAATGGTCTCTTCTGGGATAGCAAGGCTCGCCACAGCGTCATCATGCTGACCGTAGGCTACAAGATTCCGTTCTAATTCCGACCTGCTGATTGACTTAAAGTGAGAAATCTGCTTCCGTAAGCAAAAAAGTAGCTTGCGAAAGCAGATTTCTCACTATTTCTTTGTACCTTTGCTGCCGATTTCAACAAACCGACGTATGCAGGATATCAGAAACATAGCAATTATTGCTCACGTAGACCACGGCAAGACAACGCTCGTGGATAAGATGATGCTGGCAGGAAACCTCTTCCGCGAAGGACAGAACCTCTCCAGCCAAGTACTTGACGCCAACGACCTCGAACGTGAGCGAGGCATTACCATTCTCTCAAAGAATGTAAGTATCAACTGGAAAGGAACAAAAATAAACATTATCGACACACCGGGACACTCCGACTTTGGCGGCGAAGTGGAGCGCGTGCTCAATATGGCAGACGGTTGTCTGCTGCTCGTCGACGCCTTTGAAGGCCCTATGCCGCAGACGCGCTTCGTATTGCAGAAGGCCCTGCAGATAGGACTGAAGCCTATTGTCGTTGTGAACAAGGTCGACAAGCCCAACTGCCGTCCCGAAGAGGTCTACGAGATGGTCTTCGACTTGATGTTCTCGCTCAATGCAACAGAAGACCAGTTAGACTTCCCCGTGGTATACGGAAGTGCCAAGAACGGATGGATGGGCGAGGACTGGCAGAAGCCAACCAACGACATTACCTATTTATTAGATAAGATTATAGAGGTGATTCCCGCACCAAAGCTGTTGGAGGGAACGCCTCAAATGCTGATTACGTCGCTTGATTATTCGAGTTATACTGGCCGTATCGCCGTGGGCCGTGTTCATCGTGGCACACTCCGTGATGGCCAACAGGTAACAATTTCTCATCGTGACGGCTCATTGGAGAAGACCAAGATAAAGGAATTGCACACTTTCGACGGCATGGGGCACCAGCGCACCGAGCAAGTGGACTGCGGTGACATTTGTGCCGTCATCGGACTGGAGAAGTTTGAAATTGGTGACACTATTTGCGACCTTGAAAACCCCGAGCCGCTACCGCCCATTGCCATTGACGAGCCGACAATGTCGATGCTCTTCACCATCAACGATTCACCTTTTTTTGGCCGTGAGGGTAAGTTCGTCACTTCACGCCATATCAACGACCGCCTAGAGCGCGAATTAGAGAAGAATCTGGCACTGCGCGTCGAGCAGTTTGAGGATTCCACCGACAAGTGGATAGTCTCAGGCCGAGGCGTGTTGCACTTGAGCGTACTTATCGAGACCATGCGCCGAGAAGGCTACGAGTTGCAGGTGGGTCAGCCGCAGGTGATATACAAGCAGATAGATGGCATAAAGTGCGAGCCTATCGAAGAACTCACCATCAACGTGCCCGAGGAGTTTGCCTCGAAGATGATTGACATGGTGACACGCCGCAAAGGCGAGATGACCTCAATGGAGAGTCAGGGTGACCGGACAAACATTGAGTTCGACATCCCCTCACGCGGTATCATCGGTCTGCGCACCAATGTGCTTACAGCCAGCCAGGGTGAGGCCATCATGGCTCACCGCTTCAAGGAGTACCAGCCTTACAAGGGTGAAATAGAACGCCGCATCAATGGCTCGATGATTGCATTAGAGACAGGGACAGCCTACGCCTACGCCATCGACAAATTGCAGGACCGCGGCAAGTTCTTCATCGATCCAGGCGAGGAAGTTTATTTAGGTCAGGTTGTCGGCGAGCACGTCCACGACAACGACCTCGTCATCAACGTGTGCAAGGCAAAGCAGCTGACCAATGTCCGTGCCAGCGGTACCGACGACAAGGCTCGCATCATTCCGAAAACAGTCATGTCACTTGAAGAATGCTTAGAGTATATCAAGGAAGACGAGCTGGTGGAGGTGACGCCGCAGTCCATGCGCATGCGTAAGGTGATTCTCGACCACGATCAGCGTAAGAAAGCCAACAAGGTATGATGATGAAACAGATAACAGGGCGCTATGCCTATCACTTTCCATGGCTTGTAGCACTGGCAGTCATAGCTGGTGCCTTGCTCTTTTACGAAGGCAACCTGCTGTGGAAGCTACAGGAAACGAATCTCTTTCTCCCAACCCCATTGTTCCTCAGCGAGCAATTGCTGGTGCCTGGTGGCATGCTGACGTGGGTCAGCACTTTTTTTACGCAGTTCCTTTACTGGCCATGGCTTGGTGTGCTGATGATAACTGGCTGGTGGTGGTTGATGATGTGGCTTATCAAACGGGCGTTTCGTATTCCCAACCAGTGGGCAGGCCTGATGCTGGTTCCCGTAGCCTTGCTGCTTCTGAACATTGTTGACACAGGCTACTGGCTTTACGTCCTAAAGCTACAGGGCCATATCTTCGTCGCTACTATTGGTACGACAGCTGTCGGTGCACTGTTATGGGCTTACCGCGCCCTGCCACCCCGTGGTTACCTGCATACTTTCTTTGTCTTTTTCACTGCCGCCTTGGGCTATCCGCTTTTAGGCATCTACGGGTTAGCGTCAGCACTGCTCATGGCCATCTGGTCGTGGCGTCTGAAGGAACATGCCCTGATTGACACCGTTGTAGCCATCCTGAGCATTATCGCCGTGCCATTGGTGTGTTACCGTTTTATTTATTATCAGACAAACCTGGCCAATATCTACTATGCAGAGTTGCCGCTATACTATGTCACGGAGAGGTATCAAGCCTACTACATTCCATACTATTTGCTGGCATTGTTCTTCGTTCTATTGGCCGTCATTCCCTTTAAGGCACTTTTAAAGCCTCTGCGCAGTCTCCTGACACAGGCTGTCGTGCTGGCTGTTGCCGTCGCCAGCGTTGTCCACTTCTGGTTCAAGGACGAGAACTTCCATCATGAGCTGGCTATGCAGCATTGCATTGAGAAGCTCGACTGGCAGGGCGTTTTGGATGAGGCTGCCCGTCAGAAGTCAGAACCTACACGAGCCATTGTGATGATGAAGAACCTGGCCTTGGCACGGCTTGGCCGACAAGGCACCGATCTGTATCTTTACAAGAATGGTTCTAAGGACTACGCAGCACCCTTCGGCATGCGAACAATGCTGGCCGTGGGACCACTCATTTATTACCATTACGGACTGTTGAACTATAGCGCCCGGCTCTGTACAGAAATGGGAGTAGAGTTCGGATGGCGTGCCGAACACCTGAAGACGTTAGCCAAGTGTGCTCTGCTGAACAGAGAGCAAACAGCGGCCCGCAAATACTTAGGACTGCTGAAACAAACACTTTGCTTCAAAGACTGGGCCAGCCAAACCTTGGGCTATGTAGGCAACGCTGCATCCATTGCGGCCCACCCGGAATATGGGCTTATTACCAGAATGATGCATTATCGTGACGACCTGAATGCCGACCAGGGCAATATCGAGAGTTTCCTGATGAATCAGTTGGCCAGCAGCACCTACAAGGAAGACCCGCTTTTTCAGGAACAGACTTTGGTAGCCTCTCTATGGACTCGAAACGCCAAGCAGTTCTGGTATCATTTCTACGATTACATCACCCTGCATCCCAAGGAACCCATCCCCGTCTACTATCAGGAGGCCGCCTACCTCTTTGGCAAGCTTGGAGACCGCAAGGATCTTGAGCGTATGCCTTTCGCCAAGGGAGTGAAAGAGGGATTCCAGCGCTTTATGGAGGCGGCATCCGATTATAACAATGCCGACATTGAGGTGGCTCGCGACGGGCTCAAGACATTCTTTAGCCAGACCTACTATTACGAATATTATCTGATGGATCATTTACCAGAATACTGAACATGAAGCGTTTTTTATATTTAGGATGTTGTTTGCTCGCTATAGCCTGCGGTCCCTCAGTGCCCGACGCATTCAAGGATAGCGACCGCCTGCCCAAGATTTATCCCGACTATGTGGATGTCACCGTTCCAATCAATATTGCCCCGCTGACGTTCGAACTCGACGAGCCGGCCGACGAGATGATTGCCCGCTACACAGCAGACGACAAGGAGGTGGTCTGCGCAGGAAAGATGCAGCCCTCCCTCAGCGAATGGCGCTCCATGACGGCCAAGGGCGGCACTATCAACGTAGATGTCTATGCCCGTCACGGTGACGAATGGACACACTACAAGCCCTTCTACATTCATGTCTCCACAGACAGCATCGACCCCTGGCTCAGCTACCGTCTTATTCCGCCTTCGTTCGTCAGCTACGAGGCTCTCACCATCAGCCAGCGTTGCTTGGAGGACTACGACGAGCGCGTTATCTACGACAACATGCTCTGCGGTTTCGAGAAGGAGGGACAGTGCATCAATTGCCATCACTACCAGCAGTACAATCCCGAGCGCATGCAGTTCCATGCCCGCCAGAAGAGTGGCGGCACCGTCATTGCCTACGACGGGAAGCTGAAGAAGATGAACATGAAGAACGATTCCATCCTCTCGGCCGGCGTCTATCCCGCCTGGCACCCGTGGCTGAACCTCATCGTCTATTCCACCGACAAGACCCATCAGAACTTCCACACCACCAATCCCAATAAGATTGAAGTCTACGATTTGGAGAGCGACATCATAGCCTACGACATCGACCGCAGTGAGGTAACCAATCTGGAGAACGACACTACCGAGTTGGAGGTCTTCCCCGCCTGGGCTCCCGACGGACGGACGCTCTACTATTGCAGCGCCCACTTCGACCGCAACCAGTCAGTGTCGAGGACTACCGATGTCATCAACCGCTACGACGAGCTGAAATACAACATCTACAAGAAAAGCTTCAATCCCGACAGCCGCCAGTTCGGCCCGCGTGAATTGGTGTTCTCGGCCGACAGCCTCGACATGAGTGCCGTGCTGCCCCGCATATCGCCCGACGGCCGCTATCTGGTCTTCACAATGGCCAAATACGGTTACTTCCACATCTGGCACCACGATGCCGACCTCTGGATGATCGACCTCCAGACAAACGTTATCAGCCCCCTGTACAAGGTCAATTCACGCGACACCGAGAGCTACCACTCATGGTCTTCCAACGGTCGTTGGCTGGTCTTCAGCAGCCGCCGCGACGACGGCACCTTCACCCGTCCGTTCTTTGCCCACATCGGTAAGGACGGCAAATGGGAAAAGCCCTTCGAGCTGCCACAGGCCGACCCCGACTACCACCGTCAGTTCCTCAGGTGCTACAACATTCCCGAGTTCATGCACGGCCCTGTCACCATCAGTCCGCAAACCTTTGCCGACGTGCTGAAGGGAGAGGGTGAGCCTGTAAAATACGTTCATGAGTTAAAATGAAACGAATATAATAACTAAAACATATACAACTATGAAACGATTACTGATTATCACGGTTCTGTTGGCCACCCGCCTCCTTGGAGCAAATGCAGACGTCGATCCAAACTTCTATATCTACATCTGCTTCGGCCAGTCAAACATGGAGGGAAACGCCAAGGCCGAATCTGTCGACAAGTCGAATGTCGACAAGCGATTCCGTCTGTTAGCCACCTGCAACTACGACAGCCCTAAGCGCACCATGGGACAGTGGTACGACGCCATTCCTCCCCTGGTGAATCCCGTTGGCGGCCTTGGCCCCACCGACTATTTCGGCCGCACCATGGTGGCTGCCCTGCCCTCCAACGTGAGGATAGGCGTCATCCCCGTAGCTATGGGTGGCAGCCCCATCGAGATGTTCGACAAGGACAAGTACCAGAAGCTGATGAAGGAGAAATCAGGAGAATGGTGGGCACAGATAGCCCGCAACAACTACAACAGCAATCCCTACGGACGCATCATCGAGATGGCCAAGAAGGCACAGGAGGTGGGCGTCATCAAGGGCATCCTGCTGCATCAGGGCTGCTCCAACAACGGCGACCCCAACTGGCCCAACATGGTGAAGAAAATCTATAACGACATGCTCACCGACCTCGGTCTGGCAGCCGACACCGTCCCCCTGTTCGTGGGAGAGACGCTGCGCCAGGAGAACGGCGGCGCCTGCTACGGCCACAACACCCAGGTGAACCGCATGCCTTCTGTCGTTCCCACGTCCCACGTCGTTAGCTCATTCGGACTGCCTGGCAACGGCCAGGATCCCTGGCATTTCAACGCCGTTGGCTACCGCATCTTCGGCAAGCGCTACGCCTTTGAGGCTCTGAAGCTGATGGGCCGTGAACAGTTTGTCGACCCCGACTACAAGATGGCAGCCTCTCTGGAGAAGTTCTACGCCGTCAAGAGCCTCACCTCCGACGACGAGATCCTCGTCCTCCCCGGCCAGACGATACCTGTCAAGGCCACCTTCAAGGATAACCACGAGGAGGAAGTGAGCGACTACGTGACATTCCGCAGCGATGAGATTCAGATTACCGACGGCAGGATCAGCGGCGTCGGCAACGGCAAGGTAGATATCGTCTACACCGACTTCACCCGAAAGGAGACGTCGGCAACCGTCAACATGAACGTGACGTTCTTCCCCTTCACCGCCGAATACCTGCAGAAGCGCAGCGGAACGGCCACCTTCGACTATACCAACCGCACCATCACCTTCAGCGGCGGCGCCCAGGCCGGATGGGTCTACGACAAGGCCGTCGACATGTCGGCTTACAAGTATCTGGTCGTCAAGCTGAAGGAGCCTCAGGACATCGGTGCCGAGGTACGTCTCTCAGCCTCCAAGAACACAGGGTCCGTCGGTTTCCGCGACACCATCAACGACCGCACCGTTGTCAGCATCGACCTGCACAACATGATTTACAGCAAGACCAAGGTGCTCGACCCCGCCAAGATTTTCATGGTCACATTCCGCTGTGCCAAGAAGGGAACGCTCCATATCGATGACATGTTCCTGACCAACGACGACCAGTACGCCCCCGACGCCACAGCCATCAGTAGCATCACACGCACCGCCACAGCCGCCAGCCCCGTCTATACGCTCGACGGTCGCCGTGCCCCTGCCGCCGGCCTCAAGCCAGGCGTCTACGTCAGCGAAGGCAAGAAGATCATCGTCAAATAGTCCTTGGTTATGAGCATTCTTCTTGCGACAACGCTGGTGCTCCAGCTGTTGAGCGGTGGCAATGCCACCATGACCGTCGACACCGAGAAGGGCGGCAAAATCCTGTCGCTCAAGTATCAGAACACCGAAGTCCTCTCGCAGTCGCGGTGGCCCGAGTCCTTTGGCAGCACGTTCTGGACCAGTCCACAGAAAGAGTGGAACTGGCCCCCCGTGCCCGAGTTCGACAAGGCAGCCTACTCCGTCGACCACCAGTCCCATAACCACCTCGCCATCAGCAGCCCCACGTCGGAGCGGCTGGGGCTGAGCGTTCACAAGGACTTCACGGTCGACAGCCTTGGCGGTGCCTTTGTCATCACCTACTCCATCAAGAACGAGTCCACGGAGCCCCGCCGCGTGGCACCGTGGGAAATCACGCGTGTTGCCAACCGCGAGGGCAGTGTCATCTTCTTCGAAGCCCCCGTCGACAGCATCTGGCCTGCCGGGCTGATGACCTTCCAGGCCGCTGAGGGAGCCGCCTGGTATACACCCGACGAGGCGCCCTCCAACCGCAAGGTCAATGCCGATGCCCGCGGATGGCTGGCCTATAGCGCCGACGGGCTGTTGCTCGTCAAGCAGTTCGCCGACCTGAAGCCCGGAGAGCCCGCCCCCGGCGAGGCCGAGGTGCAGGTCTACGTAAACCGTGGTCGCAGCTATATCGAGCTTGAGAGCCAGGGAGCCTACACGCTGCTGCAGCCCGGAGCCTCGCTAAGCTGGACTGTCCGTTGGCTGCTCCGTCCCATCTCTGTCGAGGCCAAGCCCTCAGCTGCCCTCAGGCAGCTCGTGCAGTCATTAAGCGCCGACAGCCGCTAATAGCCCTGATATTCTGCCTCCTAAGTCGTGCTGACAGCCTCATCGCCTGTCAGCACGACTCGTCTCTGGGCGTGGCAGCCGAGCGCACCACGTCAGCCGTGCTGTATGTCCAGCCCATCTTCGCAATCATCTTTTGCCCGTCGGTCATGCGGAACAGCAGACGAGGTTGACGTTCACAGGGAGGCTCTACAGAATTCTGCGGAGCCTCCCTGTGATTTTGTGGAGCCTCCGCAGATTTCTGGGGAGCCTCCGCGTGTTTTTCCCAGGCCGTGGGACATTTTTCCCAAGGCTTGGGACAAATCTACGGCATATGTTGCGTTAATTATTTCTAATTCGCATCTGAACCTGTTGAGACTTTGACATTTTTCAATTATCTTTGCCAAAGTGTAGATGAAGGTTGTATTATGCAAAACTTAAAATGATTTGAAATATGAAGACTACTGCGCCATTATCAAAAGTTCAATATGGCCTCTATGTGGAATGTGTAGCACATCAGGGAGAGGCTTGTTATAACCTTCCTTATCTCTACGTGCTCGACGGCACGCTGGACGGGGACAAGCTTTGCCGGGCCATTGAGACCGCTGTGGCAGCACATCCCACGCTGTTCACGCGCATCGAATTGAATAACGAGGGTGACCCCTTTCAGACCATTGATGATTCAGAGACGTTTGCGTTGAACATTGAAAACGGGACATTAAACATTGAAAATGGAGGCACCTTCAATGGGCAGCCGCTCATCGTGCCGTTCGACATCTACAACGACCGTCTGTTCCACATCCGCCTGCTGAAGGATGCAGAACATTTCTACTTCTTCCTCGACATCCACCACATTATCGGCGACGGCACCACATTGAAGGTGATGCTCAGCGACATAGACAAGGTTTACGGTGGTGGAACACTGGAACCCGAGGCGATGACAATGGCCGAGGTGGCGACAGCTGAGGCAGAGTTGCGCAAGACGGCAGCCTTCGACGAAGGCAAGCAGTGGTATGCACAGAACTTTGATTGCGGCGACTGCTTCACACAGCTGATGCCCGACCTTGAGGAGCCGGAACATAGCGAGGCCAGCATGGTGAGGACACTCGACGTGGAGATGGCCGTGGTGGACACATTCTGCAAGGAGAAAGGCATCTTCAAGAGCAATTTCTTCACAACGGCCTACAGCTTCCTGCTGGCCAAATACAATAATGAACAGGAGTCACTGTTTACCACGATTTACAACGGACGTAGCGACAAGCGCTTCCTGCACTCGGTGGGTATGACGGTGAAGACGCTGCCCGTCTATGCTAAGTTTGACAATGAGACGAAGGTGCTTGACTATCTGAAGGCTGGTCAGGATCAGATGGGCGGTGTACGTAAGCACGAGGCTTACGCGTTCAGTGATGCCGTGAACGACCTGGGCATCCAGAGCAACTCCATGTTCGCCTGGCACGGCATGATGTTTGCCGACGAGCAACTATGTGGCAAGCCGATGAAGACCATCCGCCTGTGCAACAGCACGCTGGAGGCTTCGCTCTATTTGAAGGCGTTCATCCTCAACGGCAAGTATCAGGTGAAGGCAGAATACAACAGCAACGAATATTCCGAAGAGATCATCCGTCAGTATTTAGAGAGCTATGAGGCTGTGATCAAAGGATTCCTCAGTAAGGAGTATCTGCGTGAGATCAATATTACAACGGCGAATCAGATGGAAGTGCTCGACAGCTTTAACCAAACGGATGTGGACTACGATGACACACAGACCATCGTCTCTTTGTTCCGCCGTCAGGCTGCAGCGACACCTGAAAACATCGCCGTGGTTTATAAGGACAAGCGATATACCTATAAAGATGTGGACGAGATCAGCGACCGTATCGCAGGCTATGTGGCTGCCAAAGGGCTGGGCGCAGAGGATGTTGTATCTGTCTTGATACCTCGTTGCGAATGGATGGCCATCGCCTCGCTCGGTGTGCTGAAGGCAGGCTGTGCCTATCAGCCGCTTGACCCCACCTATCCCAAAGAGCGCCTGAACTTCATGATGCAGGATACGAATGCCAAGCTGCTGATAGCCGACGAGGAATTGCGAAGTATTGTGGATGAATACCAAGGCGATGTGCTGTTGACTAAAGACTTGTTGACATTGCCAGCTCTCACGGCGGAAGCAAATTCTTCACTCTTCACTCTTCACTTTCTCCCTCCAGCCTCTTCATCCTCCTCTACACCTCTGGCTCGACGGGAACGCCCAAAGGCTGCCAACTGACACACGGCAATCTCGTCTGCTTCTGTCATTGGTATCAGCGCTTTTACGACCTGAAGCCTGAGCACAAGGTGGCAGCTTACGCCAGCTACGGATTTGATGCCTGCATGATGGACATGTATCCTGCCCTGACCTGTGGTGCGACGGTGTATATCGTCCCTGAGGAGCTGCGTCTTGACCTGATTGCCCTTAATGACTATTTTGAGCAGAACCAGATCACCCACTCGTTCATGACTACGCAGGTGGGCTACCAGTTTGCCTCAAACATTGAGAACCACTCGCTGAAGTTCCTCTCCACTGGTGGTGAGAAACTAGCATCGCTGACACCGCCGAAAGATTTCCAGTTCTATAACGTGTATGGTCCTACGGAAACAACCATACTGATTACCAAATATCACGTCGACCAGAAGCTGAAGGACATTCCTATTGGCAAGGCGCTCGACAATGTCCATCTCTATGTGGTTGATCCGCAGGGGCATCGTCTGCCGGTGGGTGCAGCAGGAGAATTATGGGTCAGTGGCCCGCAGGTGAGCCGGGGCTACCTGAACCGTCCTGAAAAAACGGCAGAAGTATATATCGGAAACCCGTTTACGGATAATAATAAGTATGCACGTGTTTATCGTTCTGGAGATATCGTGCGCTATCTGCCATCAGGTGATATTCAGTTTGTAGGTCGTCGCGATGGACAGGTGAAGATTCGCGGCTTCCGCATCGAGTTGAAAGAGGTGGAGGCTGTGATCCGTGAGTTCCCAGGTATCAAGGATGCCACCGTACAGGCCTTCGATGAGGAAGGAGGCAGTGGAGGCAAGTTCATTGCCGCCTATATTGTCAGCGATCAGCAGATTGACATCGAGGCCCTGAACAACTTCATCATGGATCAGAAGCCGCCTTACATGGTACCTGCCGTGACGATGCAGATTGACGCCATCCCGTTGAACCAGAACCAGAAGGTAAATAAGAAAGCGCTACCGAAGCCCGTCAAGTCTGTTGCTGTGCCACAGCAACTAACAGAACAGGCGCCGCTCAACCTCTTGGAGCAGGAGCTGCATGAGATGATAGCCGGTATTGTAAACAATACGGATTTCGGCATCACCACTATTCTTGGCTATGTCGGCCTGACTTCCATCTCGGCCATCAAGCTGGCTGTCCAGATGAACAAGCGCTTTGGCATCATGCTTGACTCAAAGTCGCTGGTGAAGAGCGGCACCCTGCAGAGCATTGAGAATGAGATTTTAAGCAATTTGCTCAATGCACAATGCTCAATGCACAAGGCACAATGCACAATGCACAATACGCCATCAGCTTCCGCAACCGAAGACACGGCGAATAATCGTGCATTGTGCATTGATCATTGTGAATTGAGTTACGCCCAGACAGGCGTCTATTTCGAGTGTATGAAGAATCCTACTTCGACGGTTTACAATATTCCTTATCTGCTCAGCTATCCTGCAGGCATCGAGGCCGGCAAACTGGCTGCTGTCGTCAAGCAGGTGGTTGAGGCTCATCCTGAACTGAGCATTCACTTCGATACAGAGGGCGATACGATCGTTCAGACCTTGGCCGACAGTCTGCCTGTGGAGGTGCCCATCACGGAGATGAGCGATGAGGCGTTGACGGCTTATAAGAATGAGTTCGTGCGCCCGTTCAACCTGAATAAAGCACCGCTCTACCGCTTTGAGGTCGTGAAGACCGAAAGTGGGGTTCATCTGCTCATGGATGTCCATCACCTGGTGTTCGACGGTGGTTCCGCCGACCTGCTGATTCGTCAGATTAGCAGTGCGCTCGACGGTTTTCCCGTCGAGAAAGAGAACTATACCTACCTCGATTTCGTCAGCGACCAGCAGAAGGCAGAGGAGAGTGAGACCTTCAAGGCCGCCCAGCAGTTCTTCGCCGAGAAGCTACAGACCTGTGAAGGTGCGAGTGAGATTCCTGCCGACCAGCCCAAGACAGACCAACAGGGCTTTATCGGCGAGGCTGTCTGCCCTGCGGATTACGACAAGGCTGCCGCTTTCTGCCGTCAGCAGGAGATCACACCAGCTCACCTCTTCCTCGCAGCCACGAGCTACGTTATCTCGCGTTACACCAACAACCGTGAAGTCTATCTCAGCACTATCAGCAGCGGACGCTCAAACCTGAAGATTGCCGACACGGTGGGTATGTTCGTCAACACCCTCGCTCTTGGCCTGAAGATTGACGATGTGACGGTGAGCGAATACTTGAAACAGGTAAGTGAGACTTTTGACGAGACGTTGCGTCATGAGGACTATCCCTTTGCCCGTATCGCTACCGACTTTGGCTTCATGCCCGCTATCGCCTACGCCTATCAGGTGGGCGTGCTGTCGCAGTATACGGTCAATGGCCAGCCCATCCAACAGGAACTGTTGGAGCTGAATGTGCCCAAGTTCAAGATCAATATCAAGATTGAGACGCGTGGCGTAGTGGTGCAGTATGACGATGCCCTCTACGCTGCCGCTTTAGGCAACGCCATTGCTGAGATCATCGTGGCTGTTGCCGAACGGATCATAGCAAAGCCACAGATGAAGGTTCGCCAACTCTCTATCATCAGTAAGAGTCAGGAAGAAGAACTGTCACATTTGCGTCAGGC
>JAFYDA010000078.1 GCA_017545045.1 Prevotella sp.
AGATTTAAGGATAAATAACAAAAAATTCAGCTTTTGGAGAGGGGAATGGACGCAAAAAGCCCCGCGAAATCACTTTCACAGGGCTTATAAGGGTGTTTATAGATGAAACTATATAGGGGATAGAATAGCGGATTCTTTAATAGAAACAAAATCGTAGTAAAATGAAAAAGAATCTTATGACCTATGCAGCATGCTGGCGTAACATACACCATAAATTAAACATTAAAAAAATCATAGATATGAGACAAAAAACAAACAGATTGTTTTCAAGGGCAGCCGTGATGCTGCTCATGATGCTGCTCATGATGCTGCTCACGACGGCGACGGCGTGGGCGGAGACTGAGAACGTCAGCTACATCGACGAGAACGGACAGACGCAGACCGTCACAGCCACCGTGCTTACGGGTGACGAGCCAGTCAGCAACGGCGCCATCTTGCTCAAAGACGGCTGGTACGTGGTGAAGAACACCAAAGACGGTGTGGATGTCAGCTACACGAACCCAATCATCGACGCAGGATGGCCCCAAGGTCCCATCAACATCATCCTCTGTGACGACGCGGAGATGAGCGTCGCAGTCAGCGGTAATGATGGAATCGAGCTCAACTATGGATTTCCCCTGACCATCTACGGCCAGAGCGCGGGCACAGGCCGACTCACTGTCAGCAGTGACAGCAAAGATGCCATCGAAGCGCGGGGTGGCGTCACTATCAACGGCGGCATCGTCAGCGCCACTGCAACCAACAATTACAAAATCGCCATCGGCGCCAACGGCCAGGCCATTACCATCAACGGCGGGCAAGTGACCGCTACTGGCACCTATGGCATCGAAACCGATGGCACCATCACCTTCGGCCTGCGTAAGGCGACCGACTTTATCAGTTTTAGTAACGTATCCCATCATAACGTAATTGATATCAATAACCATGTGAAGATTGTCGATGGCCAGGCACTGACCGACGGCACGAACATATACAACAATCAGACCCCAGCGGCCACACTGGAGGCACTGGAAAACGTGACGCTGCGCCCCGCGATCTACACCGTGACCTTCGACTCCAACGGCGGCAGCGCTGTGGACGCGCAGACCGTGTTCCATGGCGAGAAGGCCTCCGAGCCTGCCGACCCGACGCGCGAAGGATACACCTTCGGCGGATGGAAGAACGGAGATGCTGACTACGACTTCAGCGCCGCCGTGACTAGCAACCTCAACCTCACCGCTGAGTGGACGCCCATCACCTACACCGTCCAGTTTGACAATAACGGCGGCTCGGGCACGATGGACGCCGTCGTGGCCACCTACGACCAGTGGACCGGCATCCCTGCCTGCACCTTCACCGCCCCCACGGGCTATGCCCTAAAGGAATGGAACCGCCAAGCCGACGGCAGCGGCACGGCATACGAGGCCGAGAATGGTGACTTCCGCAACCTGGCCAACGAGCAGGGAGCCGTCGTCACGCTCTATGCACAGTGGGGCAAGGACCTCGGCACGTGTACGGCTGATGTGCCCAATCCTATCTATCACTCAGGCTATCCTCATAGTTACTTCTACGATGGCTCATGGAATGACAATCACGGTGGCATCACGGTATATGACGGTGGGACGCTGCTGACCTACGGCACGGACTATCAATATAAAACGATGGAGAGCCTCGACGGCGGCTCCTGCGAGAATCTGGACGAGCACTGCCGCGTTTATCTCCAAGGTCTCGGCGCATACGCTGGTACATTGTACAAGGATGTGGTGATTGTACCAGCAACGGTCAGCGACGCCAAGTGGGGCGACCTCACGTGGAACCTCGACAGCGACGGAAAATTCACCATCACCGGCAAGGGTGCCATGGACGCTGCTGACAACTATTACAGTTATCCGTGGTATAATTACGGCAGTTATTTCACCACGATCACCATCGGTGAGAACATCACCACTGTCGCTGCTGCGGCCTTTGGTGGTGACAGCAATACAAACAACTACAGCAGCGTCACCTCTGTCAGCCTGCCTACAACGCTGACGGAAATCGGCGAGAATGCTTTTGCCTACTGCACGGGTGTGACATTTAACGCTGATAACCTGATAGCCCAGGGTGTCACCATCGGCGAGAACGCGTTCAATCAGGTGGGCTGCATCGTCGGTACGCTCAGCAACAACGCTGACAACACCACGATGCTCAGCCTGATGGGCTCGGCACGCACTGCCAATGTGACGCTCTCTGGTCGCACACTGACGAAGGATGGCAAGTGGAACACGCTGTGTCTGCCGTTCCGTCTCGACGCTGACCAGATAGCCGCCAGCCCACTGGCCGGAGCTACCATCAAGACGCTCGACATAGACGACTACTACGACTCAGAGGGTAATCGCTATCCCTACTACAACGCGAGCTACAAGCAGACAGGACTCGACGGCACTACACTCTACCTGTACTTCAAGGACGCTACCACCATCGAGGCTGGTACGCCCTACATCGTCAAGTGGACTTCGGGCGATGCCATCAGCAGCCCCATGTTCACTGGCGTCAGCGTCCACCTTGACGATCCAACACCTATAACAAGTAGCGACAGCAAGGTGACGTTCGTGGGCCAGTACTCACCATTCGAAATCGATAACAGCAACATCAACTCTGTCATCATGCTCTCGACTAACAACACGCTGGGCTATTCGAAGAACCCGCGCACGCTGCGCAGCTTCCGCGCCCACTTCGAGGTGCCGACCAATGGCAGCGAGCCGGCCGCCCGCAGCTTCGTGATTAATTTCGATGATGAATCAACAGGCATCAGCCTCACCCCCGCCCCCTCTCCAAGGGGCGAGGGGAGTGAATACTACACGCTGGATGGTCGCAAGCTGGATGGGAAGCCGACGAAGAAGGGAATGTATATCGTGAACGGTAAAAAGGTAGTAGTAAAATAATAGCCGCTAACGGGGGAAATCCAACAAATCGACCAAATAGATAAAAATGATTTTGATAGATTTGAAAGATTTCTCGCCGCAGGCGACTGATAAGAATAAATAAAAAAGAAACAAATATGAAAAAGGAATATTTGAACCCGACAATGCGGGTAGTCGTGATTAAGCATCGGAGCCAGTTGCTGGCAGGTAGTCCTGGTGGCCGTAGTGTTCGAAACGTTACCAGCTCCGATAACATCGGTTGGCAGGACGGCGGTTTCGCCGATGACGTCGACGATATGTAATGTACTCAGCCTCTGATTAAATAACGAATCGCATGCGACGAAATGCCGTGTGCGATTCGTTATTTTACGCTTTACTCCGAACTCTCTAAAAAGGCATGCTTAACGTATCAATTCTATTGCTGATAAGCTCTTTAAATTGGGGCTTCTGCTGTTCGGAAATGAAGGAAGCGTCAATGCAGGCAAACCATTTGTCTTTGAGGGGAATGAAACGGTTGAGGATGCGTTGCACCATTTGTCTGTTCAGTCCAGACAGTTCCATGGCCTGTGCAAAGTCCATTGAGAGGAGCTTTTTCTGAAAACCATTCAACGGCAAGGCCAGTTGGTCAGCAGAAAACTCGTCCTTGTTTCATTCGTCAGTCCTCCTTTCTATGGGCACGGGACCCAGTTGAAGATTGAAGAGTTCAAGCACTTGGTTCACCTTGTCCATACGTACGGTGGGCTTGCCTTGCTCCAGTTCACGGACAAAGCGCAGGCCAACACCCGATTTATAGGCGAGGTCCTGTTGCGTAAGATTATATTCCTTACGCAACTGTTTAATGGCAGTAGCTAATCGTGTCTCGTTCATAACAATTATACCTTTTCGGGCGCAATTTAGGCAATTTTTTTGAAATAAACAAGAAACGATACCCGAAAAGGTATAACTTTAACGTTATTTATCTATATTATACCCTATAGTAACTACTCAGCACCCCTCCTGAAAATTTCTCGTTAATAATTCATAAACTTAATTTTGCAGGATTCTCACATCTTCACGAGCTTTCTGAAGATTGAGACGACAAGCGTGTTGACCATACAAAACGGCTCAAACAAGCAAGCATGTTTCCTCTGATGCAATTAACAAGTCTGAGTTGTCAATTATTGCCCTTCAGCGAGTTATCTGCCAGGAGATTCGTTTTTGATTTTTTGTAAATTCAGAACCTGCGTTAAAGGATGTAAATCATGATTTTGTCATATGGTGAAAGATGCTTATCTTTGCACCTGAGATGGCAAAAGACTGTACAGACATAGACGTTGTATTGCGCCAAATAAACCATCGTCTGCGCAAGCTTGAGAAGTCCGACTCCGAGAAGAATGAGGAGATCGGACGTCTTAACCGTCTCAACAGCATGAAGGACGTGAAGATCCACAGTCTGGAAATGGAACTTGCTTCAACCAAGTCTGAACTTGCCGATGCCAAAGAGCGCATTAAGGAACTCGAGGACGAGGAAGATAATGATGACGACACGTCTGGCACATCAGGTAAGCCAGAGAAGAACAGCAGCAACAGCAGCATTCCTCCATCACAGGAAAGCATCGCAGCCCGTGAACTGCGCAGGACGAAGTCTCTTCGCAAGTCAAGCGGGAAACCAAGCGGCGGACAGCCTGGACATGAAGGCCACACCTTGAAGACTGTCGCAGAGCCGGACAGGGTTATAAGACACGAGCCTGCCTACTGCAAGTGCTGTGGCCGTCCTCTGGAAGGCATACCATACAGGAAAACCCGCAAGACGCAGATCATCGACATCAAGCTGGTCGTCGAGACGACCGAGGAGCAATACTGCGAGAAGGTCTGTGAGTGCGGCTGCGTGAACAACTGCGGCGCCCCCAACTGCCGCATCAAGTATGGCGACAACCTTCGTGCGCTGGTGACATACCTCAACGTCGTCCAGTGCGTCCCGTTCAAGAGAATCGCAGAGCTGATATCCGACCTGTCTGGCCAAAAGATCAGCGAAGGAACCGTGCAGAACATACTCAGGGAGAACAGCAGCAAGGCAAACGCAGTATACGAGGAAATCCGCAAGAGGCTGGAGACAGCGCCCGTAGTAGGGGCCGACGAGACTGGCGCTGCCGTGGGAAAGCAGCTGCACTGGAACTGGATATTCCAGAACGACCAACTTACATACGTTTTCCAGATGAAGTCGAGGGGGCAGCAGACCATAGACTCCAAGTTTCCAAAGGGGCTTCCCAACTCTACGCTTGTGACAGACAGGCACCGGAGTTATTTCAATATGAACGTCAAGGACCATCAGGTCTGCCTGGCACACTTGCTTAGGAATGCCGAATACCTTAACGAGTTGGACACAAAGCAGGACTGGTCACGAAGG
>JAFYDA010000010.1 GCA_017545045.1 Prevotella sp.
CAGTAGAGTCAGTCTGGGCTGCCGCAACGGCGCAAGACCCACAGACTTTAGCACTAAACATTAAAAAAACAAACAACAAAAAAATGGCAAACCACAAATCATCTCTCAAGAGAATCCGTCAGGAAAAGAAAAGAGCACTTCACAACAAGTATTATGCTAAGACCATGCGCAACGCTGTTCGCAAGCTGCGTGCCATGACCAACAAGGACGAGGCCGTCGCCATGTATCCGAAGGTACAGAAGATGCTCGACAAGCTGGCAAAGACCAACATCATCCACAAGAACAAGGCTGCAAACCTGAAGTCGGGCCTTATGAAGTATATCAACAAACTGTAGGAATCATCTGCAATCCAAAACATACAAGCGGTCGCTGCCCTCACGGGTGGCGACCGTCGTTTTTTTTGTGGTTTTTTAGCAAATAAACTTCGTTTATCCGTACTTTTTTTCGTACCTTTGCACTCAAATTGCAAAACAACGGAAATGACAGAAGAATTTATACAAGAGCAGGAGAACTACTCCGCGAGTAATATTCAGGTCTTAGAGGGCCTGGAGGCCGTTCGCAAGCGTCCGGCCATGTATATTGGCGACATCAGTGAAAAGGGCCTGCACCATCTGGTCAACGAGACGGTGGACAACTCCATCGACGAGGCCATGGCCGGTTACTGTACCCATATCGAAGTAACTATCAATGAAGATAACTCCATTACTGTTCAGGACAATGGCCGTGGTATCCCCGTCGACGAGCATGAGAAGATGCACAAGTCGGCCCTTGAGGTGGTCATGACCGTGCTCCATGCCGGCGGTAAGTTTGACAAGGGTTCCTACAAGGTCAGCGGCGGTCTGCACGGCGTCGGCGTCAGCTGCGTGAACGCCCTGTCGACGCACATGACGTCGCAAGTGTTCCGTAACGGCCACATCTACCAGCAGGAGTATGAGAAGGGCAAGCCGCTCTACGACGTGAAGATTGTGGGCGACACCGACAAGACGGGTACGCGCCAGCAGTTCTGGCCCGATCCAACGATATTTACCACCACTGAATATAAGTACGACATCATCGCCAAGCGCATGCGCGAGTTGGCCTACCTGAACGCCGGCATCACCATCACGCTCACCGACCTGCGTCTTGATGACGAGGGTAACCTTCGCGAGCCAGAGGTGTTCCATGCTAAGGAAGGCCTGAAGGAGTTCGTGCGCTACGTAGACCGTCACCGCACGTCAATCATTGGCGAACCCATCTGTCTGAAGACCGAGAAGGACGGCGTGCCCATTGAGGTGGCTCTGCTCTACAACAGCGACTACTCGGAAAACATCCACTCCTACGTGAACAACATCAACACCATCGAAGGCGGCACACACCTGACGGGATTCCGCATCGCCCTGGCACGTACGCTGAAGAAATATGCCGACGAGGACGACCAGCTGCGCAAGCAGATAGAGAAAGCCAAGATCGAGGTGGCGCAGGATGACTTCCGTGAAGGTCTCACGGCCATCATCTCCGTCAAGGTGTCCGAGCCGCAGTTCGAAGGACAGACGAAGACCAAGCTGGGCAACAGCGAAGTCAACGGTGCCGTGCAGAAAGCCGTAGGCGAGGCCATGACCAACTACTTAGAGGAGCACCCGAAGGAGGCCCACACCATCTGCGAGAAAGTCATTCTGGCCGCCACGGCACGCATTGCCGCCCGCAAGGCCCGCGAGAGCGTGCAGCGCAAGAACCCCATGACCGGCGGCGGACTGCCCGGCAAGCTGGCCGACTGTTCAGAGAAAGACCCCAAGGTGTGCGAAATCTTCCTCGTCGAGGGTGACTCCGCCGGCGGCTCCGCCAAGCAGGGCCGCGACCGCCACTTCCAGGCCATCCTGCCACTGCGCGGAAAAATCCTGAACGTGGAAAAAGTACAATGGCACCGCGTCTTCGAGGCTGAGTCCGTCATGAACATCATCCAGAGCATCGGCGTACGCTTCGGTGTCGACGGCGAGAACTCCAAGGATGCCAACATCGACAAGCTGCGCTACGACAAGATCATCATCATGACCGACGCCGACGTCGATGGCTCACACATCGACACGCTCATCATGACACTCTTCTACCGCTTCATGCCGCAGGTCATCCAGGGCGGTCACCTCTACATCGCCACCCCACCTCTTTATAAATGTACCTACAAGAAGTTCTCGGAGTACTGCTACACCGAACAGCAGCGCCAGGCCTTCATCGACAAGTACGTGGCCGGCGACGAGAACGCCAGCGCACTCCACACACAGCGCTACAAAGGTTTGGGCGAAATGAACCCCGAGCAACTTTGGGAGACCACCATGAACCCCGAGAACCGACTGCTGAAGCAGGTGACCATCGAGAACGCCGCCGAGGCCGACGAGATTTTCTCCATGCTCATGGGCGACGACGTGGAGCCACGACGCCAGTTCATCGAAAAGAACGCTACTTACGCCAACATCGACGCGTAGTCAGCACATAGTGCCTCTATCATTTTACGCGGAGCCTCCCCAGATTTCTGTGGAGGCTCCGCAGTTTTCTGGGGAGCCTCCGCAGAATCACAGGGAGGCTCCCCAGAATTCTGGCTATTAAGAGCAGCCCATTGGAGAACAAAGACAGGCTTGCCCTATACGGGATAAAATGATTTATACATATTTTATTCTTCTTAACACAAAAGGAGAAATAAGTGAGACAAAAATGAAAGCCTTTCTCGGAAATACACCGTATCTTTGTGGCCACAACTTTGATCAATCGAATTTAGATTTGTTTTTTAACCTATTTATTAAAAACTTAAACCAAAAAATTATGAAAAGATTATTAACTGTAATTGCAGCATTTATGCTGTCAGTAAACTTTATCGCAGCACAAGATGAAGGCTACAAGGAAGTTTACAAAATTGATTATTCAACAAACAGTGGTTTCCCATTCTTCGTAATGGGTTATGTACCAGAGTGGGTTGACGGCATTATGACCGACTACGGTGCTAATTACAAGTATGCCGAAAAGAAGGATGGTGCTGAAGAAACGAGTGAAGATATCGTTACAACACAAGGCGGTGTTGAATATTACAGATGGACAACTGGCGGCGGTTGGCATCAGTATTTTATTGCAGACGGCATCTCTACGGAGGGCAATAAATCCCTCAAAGTAAAAGCACTGGTAAAAGCTTCTGAAAATGTAAAATTCAACATCAACATGGGTTGGGGTTGGGGAGCTGGCGAATCAGTAGGTAAAGAAGTCGAGATTCCTGCCAGTGATGACTTCCAAGAAGTAGAATGGGAATACGATGGCATTCTTGGTGCATCCTGTAACCTCGTTGCACAACCTGGTGGTGCTACTGCCACGATTGAATGGAAACAGGTTAGAGTTCTTGTTCCCGACACTCCTGTTGAATGGAAAGTCATTTATGAAAACGACGGTACAGACCTCACGACCGTGATGACCAAATACTTCAAGAATTATGTGGCATCCAAAGGTGAAGATGGAGCAATCGTTGTTGAAAGTCTTGACCCTGAAAAGACATACGAAGAGTATGACAATGCTGGTGCAGATGCAAAGTTAGCCAACAACTGGGATACTCAGTTCTTGATTGGCCTCCCAATCAAATTACCAAAAGGCCTTACATTCAAATTGTCTATGAAAATGAAAGCCGAAAAGGCAGCTGGTTCTGAGTGGCAAACTCACTATAATATGCCTGTAGAAGGTGCAATTGAAGGTAAAGACGGTTTTGGTGGAACATATCTCCACTATAACTTAGGAGGCATTGCCAACTACGACTTCACGACAGAGTGGCCGGAGGAGCCTTTCGAGGCGACAATCACTCTAAATTGGGATAACAAAGACGTTGATGCGATGGATATAATTTGCCTTAACCTTGAAGTCCTTAGAGAAGTAAACAAATACTACTTCAAAGATATTGTAGTATCAATAAAAGAAAAGGATTACGAAGAATATTTTGCTGATCCTCTGAAAGCAGAAAAGGCCGCTTTGGAAGCTGCTATTACTATAGGTAAGGCTCAGAGTGACTTTGGAAAGACTTCTGAGACCTTTGGCGCTCTGACTTCAGCTCTCGAAACTGCTGAGGCTATAGAAGTTGAATCAGCAGATAAGGAAACTCTTGTTGATGCGGCGAACGCTATCAATGAAGCTATTGCAGGCTTAAAGCTAGCCGAAGGATATAGCAAGTTGACAAAGGAAATGTTTAGAAATTGGGATAGCGCAACAGAACCTACAACGGATAATGGCGCTGCTGGTTGTGCTTATGACCTTAATAAAGAGTCAGGTATGCCTTACGGTGATGGAAGTGTTGGTCTGTTGAATTTTGCTGACCTTTCAGAATTTAATAAATTTGTGATTATTGCTAATGGCGGTACTCCTCGTATTCTTTTGAACCGCGACATTAACGAGGGTCAGTGGAGTGATGATGAGGCAGAATCACACCTCATTGATAACACTAAAGGCGACGAATCTTCTTGGCATATGAAGTACTATGCTCGAGAGGATAAGACCACTACTGTTGACTTGGAGACTTTGGCAAAAGAAAAGGGCTTTGCACACCTGCATTCAATCAAGACTGTAGGTGGTAATGTCACCACTACTGACATGCTGCTCTATCGCTTCGTAAGCTTTGGTGAGGCTGGTTGGGCTTCATTCGGTAGCCAGTTCAAGAACACCTTATTTAATAGCGACGTAACTGCTTATGCCGTTAAGTTCAACAGTGAGACTGGTAAGATGGATCTGACCAAAGTTGAGGATGGCATTGTTCCCGCTGGCGTTGGTGTCATTTTGGAGAGCGAAAAGCCAGAGACTCTTCCTGAGTTCGACGTTGAAGCTGCCGACGCTGTTGAGAGCGACCTGCTGATATCTAACGGTACGGTTAAGGGTGACGGTGAGAGCATCTACGTTCTGGCAAAGAAGGGTGAGGTTGTTGGCTTCTATCTGCTGACTAAGGATGAGGTAATCCCCGCTGGTAAGGCTTACTACAAGGCTCCTGCTGGTGACGGTGCACGCGCATTCATCGCCCTGGGTGGTGACGTAACTGGCATCAAGACCGTTGAGAGCGTCAAGGCTGCTAACAACGCCATCTACAATCTGGCAGGTCAGCGCCTCGTGAAGGCTCAGAAGGGTCTGAACATCGTGAACGGCAAGAAGATTATGAAGTAATCATAGTGCTTTGACAATTAAGAATTAACAAAACAAAAAAACAGAAGATTATGAAAAAAACATATTTGAAGCCAGAAATTGAGGATCTGTACATGCAGAGCGAAATGATTGCTGCCTCTACCATGGATCTGATTGACGATACACCCGTCAGTACTGAGGACATCCTCTCACGTGAAACAGTATTTGAATTCCCGTTTGAGTAATCAGACGAGCAAATAGAAACGAAGCCCCGGCGTGCAGCTGGGGCTTTTTAATCTGCTGCATGACAATGAGAACTAAGATAATAGGGGCGGCAATGGCCGTCATGGCATGGATAGGCGGTGGCAGTGCTGCGGCTGAGACGCTCTACGTGGGCGGCGACATCTCCGTGCTGCAGAGATATGAGGATTTCGACGTGGACTACTACGACATGTTGGGCACGAAGATTGACGACGTGCTGCGTTATATGAAGAGCGACGCCGTGGGGTGGAACGCCCAGCGGGTGCGCCTCTTTGTAGACCCGCGCCAGCTGAGTCCCGAGGGCAATACCGATGCACAGGTGTGCCAGGACCTGGCCTATGTCGTCAGCCTCGGCAAGCGCATCAAGGCCGAGGGTTTCGCCTTCATGCTCGACTTCCACTACAGCGACACGTGGGCAGACCCGTCGAACCAGTGGACGCCGGCGGCATGGGCTGGGCTGAACGACGACCAGCTGCAGGCGAAGGTCTACGACTACACGAAGGAGTGCCTGACAAGGCTGGTGGATGCCGGTGCCACGCCTGACTTCATACAGACGGGCAACGAGATAAGCTACGGCATGCTCTGGGGCACGTATGGCGACAGTAACGCCAAGAAATGCTATAGCAATTCGCCTGCCGCCAACTGGACGCGCTTCGTTGGCCTGCTGAAACAGGCAACGAAGGCCTGCCGCGAGGTGTGCCCACAGGCCCGCATCGTCATCCACACCGAGCGGGCGGGCGATGCCAACGCCACTGTGGATATCTATCAAAGACTGGCTGAGGTGGACTATGACGTGATAGGGTTGAGCTACTACCCCTTCTGGCACAACAGTCTGAAGACTCTCGCCACGACGCTCGACCGCTTAGAGAGCAGCTTCCCCGACAAGAAGGTGCAGATAGTGGAGACGGCCTACTACTACCAGTGGCAGCCGGCAAAAGTCGCCTACAACTTCGCCACGACGTGGCCCGTGAGTCCCGCAGGACAGGCGGCCTTCGCCCGCGACCTGATAGCCGAGCTGAAGAAGCACGGCAACGTGAACGGCCTCTACTGGTGGTTCCCCGAAGAGAACGGCAACGGCCCTGGCAGCAAGGTGCTGACGGGATGGGTGAACCGAGGACTGTGGGATGACAACACGCATTGCGCCCTGCCCGCACTCTACGAACTGAAAGAATTCCTGAACCGAAAGGAAACCGGCCTTACAACCGTAAGACACCGTGAAGACAGCCCGCAGTGGTACAGCCTGCAGGGCACAAGGCTCCCGACGGCTCCACAACGCCGGGGGCTATACATTAATAAAAGGGGGAAGGTATTGTTTTAACCCACTCACGTCCTTTCTTTATATATCAGTTTGTTGGCACCGCTGGTAATCTTCAGTGCGTCAGGATGCTCACGGATGAAGGAGTCGATGTGACGCACACGCTTCTGTTCCAGAATCTCATCGACGGCAATAAGGATACCCGTCTCCTCCACGTCGCCAAAGCCGTAGTTGATGGCGGTACCGAAGAGTTTCATCGTGGGCGACAGGCTCATGTAAGCATTCACCAATGGCGGAATGTTATAGCCCAACTTACGTATCTCCCGGTTCAGAATACGGTAGTCGGCATTGAATTCTTTTTCGCAGAAGAGCGCCGCCAGTTCCGTCTCGTCGGTTTCAATTTTCAGCGGTTTCATCGGCACTATCAGGTTCTCCTTGTCGGCAAAATGCTTGCGCAGGAAGTAGAGAATCATGTCGCGCCCGCGACGGATATAGGAGGGATACATGGTGAATTTACCAAAGAAGTAGCGCAAGTTGGGCTTGATGACGATTAGCGCCCCCAAACCGTCCCACAGGTTGTCGAGGGCAAAGAGACTCTTGGCCCCCATGCGCGAACTCTGGTAAGGCAGCGACACGAAGGAACGTCCCAGCTCGATGGTATAGGGCATGTACTCGTCGAGGAATTTCTGTGAAAAATGGAACATGTGACTGGTGGCGAGGATGGGCTGGCCATTCTCGTCCAGCTCCCAATCTGTGCCGCTCAGATAGCGGTAGCCACCGATGATCTCCTGCTGCTCCGGATTCCATACGATAAGCTGCTTATAGCAGTTCTCGCAGGTGTCGAACTCGTCGAGGTCGCAGTCTTTTCCCGTGCCGCCGCCCGCCTCGCGGAAGACGATTTCGCGCAACCGGCCTATCTCACGCAACACGTTAGGAGCGTTATGGGCCGTGACGATGTAAATCTCGTTGTTGCTCTTGTTGGTCATTCGGAGCTGGCGCTCGGGCGTGAGTTCGCTGAGCAGTACTTCCTTGGGAATGGGGGCGATGATTGGTTGTTCCATATTTATAGCTCGTATACCCGGTCTTGGACCCACTGTGCCCATTCTACGGGTTTCTTGGATTTGTCGAAAGTTTGCCAGGGAATAGGTTTGCCTATGGCCACACGGAAGGTCTTGTGCACATTTTTGTACATTTCATCGACCAAAAACACCATGGCCAGGTTAAAAGGCAGACACCTGTCGCTGAAGTTTGCCAGTCTGTAGAAAAAGTCGGAGTTTTGTCCGCCAAAGTGGATGGGCACGATGTCGCGATGGTATTCCACACTCTTCGACACAAAGGTCTTCGTCCATGGAATATCGCGAATGACACCGTTCTTGCGGCGCGAGCAGAGCCCCGCAGGGAACATCAGCATGTGGTTGTCGCTCTGGAAACCAGCCTCCACCATGCGCGGAAAGTCACGACCGTTCTTGCCTGTCTTGTTGATGGGGATGCAGAGCGGTGCCAGTCCCGGCAGGTTCATCAGCAGGTCGTTCACCAAATAACGGAAACGACTGTCGTAGTGACGGCCGATGAGTGCACCGAGTGCCACACCGTCCTCGCCGCCCAGCGGGTGGTTGGAGACAAAGGTATAAAGCCGTCCGTCATCTTTAGGCGGCAGGTTCTCCATACCCACGATGTCGAGCGTTGCATCCAGGTATTTCATGCAGGCTTCCAACCATTCCGTGCCCGTGACGTCACGGCTATCCCAGAGGAAGGCGTTGACCTCATCCTGATGGATGATGCGCTTGAGCCACGATACCAACGGACGCGGAACAAACTTGGCCTTTGTTCCCATCTTGCTTTTCAAAATGTTGTCAATGTCGATGGTTTTTTCTGTTACTGATACCATTTTTTCTGCAATTGCTTTCAATCAGTATGCAAAAGTAGCATATTTCTTTGAAAAATGATACTTTTTCGGGAAAAAAGTGCGGCAAAGGTTGAAAAATGTGCAAACAACACCGCGAAAAAAGGCTAAAATCAAAAAAAATGCCCCAATTTGAAAAAAAAGTGGGGAATTGTGGTGGATTGTGGGGGGAATTATGTAACTTTGTCGCTGAATTCTTCATCAGAAAGTACGCATGCGTTTTTTAGGCAATATAGAAGCAAGAACAGATGCAAAGGGAAGGGCTTTCCTACCCTCCGCTTTCCGCAAGGTGCTCCAGGCATCGGGCAGCGAATCGCTGGTGCTGCGGAAAGACATCTTCCAGCCGTGCCTGGTGCTCTATCCGGAAAGCGTGTGGAACGAGCAGATGGACTGTCTTCGCAATCAGCTGAATCGCTACAATGCCCAGCATCAGCGTATTTTCCGCCAGTTCGTCTCAGAAGTGGAACTGCTAACACTCGACGGCAACGGCCGTTTCTTAATACCTAAACGCTATCTGTCAATGAGCGGCATCCAGCAGGACATCAAGTTCATTGGCATGGGCGACACCATCGAAATCTGGGCACAGGAGAAGATGGCCGAGTCGCAGATGAACGGTGAAGAATTCGGGCAGGCACTTGAAAGCATCATGGCGCAAGAGCAATCTTTCGCCGAACAAAATAAGTAAGACAATGGTCACGACACCAACATACCACGTACCAGTGCTTCTGAAGGAAAGCATTGAGGGGTTGGCTATCCAACCCTGTGGCACCTATGTGGACGTGACCTTCGGCGGCGGCGGCCACAGCCGTGAGATACTGAGGCGGTTAGGACCGGAGGGACACCTGTACGGCTTCGACCAGGATGAAGATGCCATGCACAATGCACAATGCACAATGCATAATATCGTCAGCGATGCCAGGTTCACCTTCGTCCGCAGCAACTTCAGGTATCTCAAGAACTGGATGCGCTATTATGGAGTCAACCGTGTAGACGGCCTGCTGGCCGACCTCGGCGTGTCGAGCCACCATTTTGATGACGAGACGCGGGGGTTCTCCTTCCGCTTCGACGCGCCGCTTGACATGCGGATGAACAAGCGGGCAGGCATGACAGCCGCCGACGTAGTGAACAATTACAGCGAGCAGCAGCTGGCTGACGTCTTCTTTCTCTACGGAGAGCTGAAGAACGCACGGCGCATCGCCAAGACCATCGTGAAGGCAAGAAGCGGGAAGGCCATAGAAACCACCGGCGACCTGCTGAGCGTGCTGGGAATAGAGACGGCACAAGCTGATTCCCAGTTGTCAATTGTCAATTCGCAATTGAAGAAAGACATGGCCCGACTGTTCCAGGCACTGCGCATTGAGGTGAACCACGAGATGGAGGCCCTGAAGGACATGCTGGCCGGAGCTGCCGAGATGCTGGGTAGTGGCGGGCGCCTGTCGGTTATCACCTATCACTCCTTGGAGGACCGGATGGTGAAGAACATGATGAAAGCCGGCAATGTGGAAGGCACCGTGAAACAGGACTTCTTCGGACGGGCAGAGACACCATTCCGCCTGATTAACAGCAAAGTGACGGTGCCATCCGACGAAGAACAGCAGCAGAACCCGCGAAGCCGCAGTGCCAAGTTGAGGATAGCAGAGAAGATATGAGCATGACAGAGAACGAAATAGAGATTAAGGACGACCTGAAAGCGAAAGAACAGAAAGCGATTGAGAAGCTGAAGGAAATCAAGGAGAACGTGCGCGAGGACGACAACGTGCCCGTCGGCGCGCTGACGCTGAGAAAAATCCTGGGCGGCGACTTCCTGTCGGCCGGCATGGTGCGCCACAACATTTGGACACTGGTGCTGATCGTGATCTTCACAGTGGCCTACGTGGCCATCCGCTACCAGTGCCAGCAGGATATCATCCAGATAGACAAGATGGAAGGCCAGCTGAAGGACGCCAAATACAAAGCTCTGTCGAGTTCGAGCACACTGACCGAACGCTGCCGCGAGAGTCAGGTACTGCAGGTGCTGCGCCAGAACCACGACTCACTGCTGCACATCAGCGAACAGCCACCCTATATCATCAACATACCGGAGCAAGGTTTTTTCAGTAAGAATGAGGAATGAGCAGATTTAATAATAATAAGGTGATGCCGCGCTACTTCCTGATAGCGCTGGTGCTGACAGTCATAGGAATTGCCATTATCGGCAAGGCCCTCTACATCATGACGGCCCAAGAGCACTACTGGATGACGGTGGCAGCACAGCTGAAGCACGACTCCATCCCCGTCAAGCCCACCCGAGGCAACATCCTGAGCTGTGACGGACAGCTGATGGCCAGCTCCATTCCCGAATACAAGATATACATGGACTTCCAGGCCAGCGCCTTCGAAGACGACTCTCTCTGGCTCTCCAAACTCGACAGCATCTGCACAGGACTCCACGACATCTTCCCAACGAAGACGCCGGAAGAGTTCCGCAAGCATCTGGAGGAGGGGCGTGTGAAAGTGACCAAAAACGGCACTATAGGCTCACGCCACTGGCCCATCTGGAAAGGTCGCATCAACTATAACACCTACACCGAGGTGAAGCAGCTGCCCTTCTTCAACATGGGCAAGTTCAAGAGCGGGTTCCACTATGAGGAATTCCTGGCTCGCAACCGTCCCTTCGGATCGCTGGCACAGCGCACGGTGGGTATCATGTTCGGCGAGATTGACTCTGCCCGCTGCGGACTGGAACTGTCGTTCGACTCGCTGCTGCGCGGCCAGAACGGACTGGTACACCGCCAGAAGGTGCTCAACAAGGTGATGAACATCACCGAAGTACCACCTGTTGACGGTGCCGACATCGTGACGACCATTGACGTGAACATGCAGGACCTGACAGAACGTGCCCTCATTGAGGAAATGAAACTGCCCGATGTGAACGCCGACTTGGGTGTGGCCATCCTCATGGAGGTGAAGACAGGCGACGTGAAAGCCATCGCCAACATGATGCGCGTGGGAGAGAGACAATATGCCGAAGCCATCAATTCAGCCATCAGCTATCGCTGCGAGCCAGGGTCGGTGTTCAAGGTGGCTTCCTTTATGGTGGCACTCGACGATGGTGTCATTCCCGGTGACACCAGTTTTACCATTCCTACTGGCTGCGGCATCATGGAAATGCACGGCCGACCGATGAAAGACCACAACTGGCGACGTGGCGGCTACGGCACCATCAGCGTAGCCCGCACACTGGAGGTCAGTTCGAATATCGGCACCAGCTACGTCATCGACAAGTTCTATGGCGGCCATCCTGAGAAGTACGTGCAGGGGCTCTACCGTATTGGCATTCACGAAGACCTGAAGTTGCCGCTGGTGGGCTATCTGCCCCCCGTCATCCGCATGCCTGATACGAAGACCACAGACCGCTCGAAGTACTGGAGCAAGACAACGCTGCCATGGATGTCGATAGGCTACGAGACACAGATAGCACCCATCAACACGCTGGCTTTCTACAACGCCATTGCCAACGACGGCCAGATGATGCAACCACGGTTTGTCAAAAGTATGGTGAAAGACGGCGAGACCATCAGGGAATTCCCGCCGGTGGTATTGAAAAAGCAGATAGCGAAGAAAGAGACCGTCAAGATGATGCAGACACTGCTGACGCATGTGGTCAGTCAAGGACTGGGACGCAAGGCCGGACCCACGTCGAAATCATTTAAAGTAGCGGGGAAAACAGGAACGGCACAGGTGGCAGACCAGCATGGCAGCTACCATTCCGGCACAACGCGCTACTGGCTATCGTTCGCAGGATTCTTCCCTGCTGACGCACCACGTTATTCATGCATCGTCTGTCTGCGCAAAACGGGACTGCCTGCCAGTGGCGGTGGCATGAGCGGCGTTGTGTTCCGCCATATCGCTGAAGGCGTGATGGCACAGAACGTGAAACGCCTCGTAGAGGATATCCGCGACTCAACCTCTAATTTCACCCCTGCCGTCAAAGGTGGAAACGAGACGGCAGCATCCTATGTCCTGAACCGTTTAGAGACAAAAGGCGCTCCTGCTGCCGCCAGCGTCATGAAGACAGAGAAAGGCACCGTTCCCGACGTAAAAGGCATGGGAGCCCGTGATGCAGTCTACGCCATGGAGGAGCGGGGACTGCGCGTGGTGGTCAGCGGCCGCGGCAAGGTTAAGTCGCAGAGCATTGCCGCCGGCAAGAAAGTAACGCCCGGTGAAGTGTGTGAATTGAAACTCGAGATTTAGAGAAGTTAAAGAAGTTAAGATATGAGACTGTGTGATGTACTGAAGAACGTGAAGCCGCTGGCCATTGTCGGTGATAGCAAGACCGACATTTGCGGTGTAAAGATTGACTCGCGCCAAGTAAAGCCGGGCTATCTGTTCGTGGCCATGAAAGGAACGCAGGTGGACGGCCACAAGTTCATTCCCAAAGCCATAGAATTGGGAGCCGTGGCGGTGCTCTGCGAGGACATGCCTGAAGAGAAGAACGAGGGCGTGACTTACGTACAAGTGTCATCGACTGATGATGCCGTAGGACCCGTGGCTACACTTTTTCACGGTGACCCGACGTCACGGCTGAAACTGGTAGGCGTAACCGGCACCAACGTAAAAACCACCATCGCCACCTTATTATATAATAAGTTCCGTCAGTTCGGCCATAAGTGCGGGCTGCTCTCCACGGTGTGCAACTATATAGACGGTGAGGCCGTGCCTGCCACCCACACCACGCCCGACGCCATTGAACTGAACGAGCTGCTGGAACGCATGGCGGCTGAAGGTTGCGAATATGTGTTCATGGAGTGCTCCAGTCACGCCATCGCCCAGAAACGTATCGGTGGACTGCGATTCGCCGGTGGACTGTTTACCAATCTCACCCGCGACCATCTGGATTATCATAAGACGTTCGAGAACTACCGCGATGCCAAAAAGCTGTTTTTCGACAACCTGCCGAAAGATGCCTTCGCCATAACCAATGCTGACGACAAGAACGGGCTGTTCATGGTGCAGAATACCAAGGCACTGGTGAAAACCTATTCCGTGCGTCAGATGGCCGACTTCCGCGCCCGCATCATCGAATGCCATTTCGAAGGCATGTACTTGGAGATTGACGGTCGTGAAGTGGGGGTGCAGTTCATCGGCAAGTTCAACGTATCTAACCTACTGTGTGTCTATGGAGCTGCCGTCATGCTGGGCAAGCAGCCTGAGGACATTCTTGTGGTGATGAGTACGTTGAAGAGCGTCAACGGGCGTCTCGACCCCATCAGTTCGCCAGAGGGTTACACCGCCATCGTGGACTATGCCCATACTCCCGATGCCCTGGAGAATGTGCTGAATGCCATCCATGAAGTACTAAATGGAAAGGGACGTGTCATTACCGTCTGCGGTGCCGGCGGCAACCGCGACAAGGGCAAGCGGCCGCTGATGGCCCAAGAGGCCGTGAAGCAGAGCGACCGTGTCATCATTACCAGCGATAATCCCCGTTTTGAGGAGCCGCAGGACATTATCAATGACATGCTGGCAGGTCTTGACCAGAAGCAGATGAAAAAGGTTATCAGCATCGTCGACCGCCGCGAGGCAATTCGCACCGCCTGCATGATGGCCGAAAAGGGTGACGTGATACTCATTGCCGGCAAAGGTCATGAGGATTATCAGGAAATAAAAGGCGTAAAGCACCACTTCGACGACCATGAGGTGGTTCGCGACTGCTTTAAGTGATAACGACACGACGGAATAACGTTATAACGATAAAACGGAATAATAACATAACGAAATAGAGAATGCTATACTACGTTTTCAGATTCTTGGAGCAATATAATATCCCGGGCAGTCACCTGTGGTCGTATATCTCGTTCCGCTCGCTGTTGGCGTTGATATTAGCGCTGGTCATCTCAGCGTGGTTTGGCGAATACTTCATCAAGTACATGCGCCGTAAAAAAATATTTGAGACGGAGCGCGACCCAATGATCGATCCCTTCGGTGTAGAGAAGAAAGGCGTACCCACAATGGGCGGCGTCATTATCATTGTGGCCATACTCATTCCCGTGTTGCTCTTCGCACGCATGCGAAACATCTATATTATTCTGATGATTGTCACCACCGTGTGGCTGGGATTTCTCGGATTTTTGGACGACTACATCAAGATATTCCGCCACAACAAGGAGGGGTTAAAGGGTAAATACAAGATTGTAGGCCAGGTATCCATCGGCTTTATCGTCGGGCTAACGCTGTGGCTCAGCCCCGATGCGTTGGTGCGTGAGAACGTCAGTGAGCTGAAGCAGAACCAGGAAGTGGTCGTAAAGCATAAGAGCGAGGCGGTGAAATCGCTGAAGACCACGATTCCTTTTATGAAAAACCACAATCTGAACTACTCCGAGGTGTTGGGGTTCCTTGGCGACTATAAAGTGGCCGCTGGCTGGGTGCTCTTCGTGCTGCTGACCATTCTTGTGGTGACGGCAGTCTCCAACGGTGCCAACCTGAACGACGGCATGGATGGCATGTGTGCGGGAAACTCCGCCATCATCGGCGTGGCGTTGCTTGTACTCGCCTATGTGTCGGGACATATTGTCTATGCAGCATATTTCGACCTGATGTATATTCCGCATGCAGAGGAGTTGGTAGTTTTCCTCTCTGCATTCATCGGAGCCATGATTGGCTTCCTCTGGTACAATGCATTTCCAGCACAGATTTTCATGGGTGACACCGGGTCGCTGACCATCGGCGGCATCATCGGTGTCTGTGCCCTTATCCTTCACAAGGAATTGCTGCTGCCCATCCTTTGCGGAATTTTCTTTATTGAGAGTCTCAGTGTCATCATTCAGACACAGTGGTTCAAGCTGATGAAGAAAAAAGGCAAACGGGTGCGTGTGTTTCGCGCTACGCCTATCCACGACAATTTCCGCCGGCTCGACTCACAGCTCGATCCGACGTCACACTATATCCTGCGCGGCTGGCCCCATCGCCAGTTCCATGAGTCAAAGATTACTTTCCGCTTTTGGATTATCACCATCATCTTGGCAGCGCTAACGATAATTACACTGAAGATCAGATAAACACCCCCGCCCCTCCCTGCGAGGGAGGGGAGTAGATAGTAATACGTATGGAAAAGAGAATAGTTGTATTAGGAGCAGGCGAGAGCGGTGCTGGAGCCGCCGTCTTAGCCAAGAAAGAGGGCTTCGATGTGTTCGTGTCAGACATGTCGAAGATTGCTGACAAGTACAAACAACTGATGGACGACCACCAGATAGCATGGGAAGAAGGTCAGCATACAGAAGAGAAAATATTGAATGCTGACGAGATTATCAAGTCGCCTGGCATCCCCGACGAGGCACCAATGGTGAGTAAGGCTATCGCAAAACATATTCCCATCATCAGTGAGATAGAGTTTGCCGGTCGTTACACCCAGTCGAAGATGGTCTGCATCACTGGCTCCAATGGCAAGACAACTACCACTTCGCTCATCTATCACATTTTCCGTCAGGCTGGCTACAACGTCGGGCTGGCTGGTAACATTGGACGCTCATTAGCTTTGCAGGTGGCTGAAGACCCGCACGAATACTACGTCATCGAACTATCGTCGTTTCAGTTGGACAATATGTACAAGTTCCGTGCCAACATCGCCATTCTGCTGAACATCACGCCCGACCACCTGGACCGCTACGACAACTCCATGCAGAACTACACTGATGCAAAGATGCGTATCATCCAGAACCAGACACCGCAGGACGCCTTCATCTATTGGGCCGACGACCCCATTATTTCGAAGGAACTGAAGAAATACGACATCAAGGCCGTGCAGTGTCCTTTCAGCGATGTGAAGAAAAGCGGTGTCATCGGCTATATTGAAGAGGGACAGTACAAACTGGAGTATCCCACCCCTTTCAATATGGAGCAGGAGAGCCTTAGTCTGACTGGGCGTCACAACATCTACAACTCGCTGGCTGCCGGACTGGCTGCCAATATTGCCGGTATCAAGAAGGAAGAGATTCGCAAGTCACTGAGCGACTTCCCTGGCGTGGAGCATCGTCTGGAAAAAGTCTGTGACGTTCGTGGTGTCCACTATGTCAACGACTCTAAAGCCACCAATGTCGATGCCTGCTGGTATGCGTTGGAATCCATGAAAACCCGCGTTGTGCTCATCATCGGCGGTAAGGACAAAGGCAATGACTACTCACCGCTCATGCCGCTGATACGCGAAAAATGCTCGGCACTGGTCTATCTCGGCGCCGACAACAAGAAGTTGCACGACAACTTCGACCTGTTGGGCATTCCTGTGCGCGACACCCATTCCATGCGCGAGTGCATGGAGGCTTGCTACGAACTGGCACAACCAGGCGAGACAGTGCTGCTAAGCCCCTGCTGTGCATCATTCGACCTATTCAAGAACATGGAGGATCGCGGTGAACAATTCAAGGAAATAGCGCGTAGTCTATAAAGGAAAGAGTGAATAGTGAAAAAAGAATTATTTGCTACCGCCGTAAAGTAAGACATGAACAAGAGAATAGGTAATATCTTCAAGGGCGACAAGGTCATCTGGATGGTGTTCTTCTTCCTCTGCATGATCAGTATTGTCGAAGTCTTCTCGGCTTCGAGCAACCTGACATATAAGAGCCAGAACTACATGGGTCCCATCACCTACCACTCCATCATGATTCTGGTGGGCGTGGTAGTAGCCGTGGTAACGCTCAATATTCCCTGCCGCTACTTCAAGCTGATGACGCCTTTCCTGCTTCTGATATCAGCAGTCACCCTGCTATGGGTACTGGTGTGGGGCGAAAGCATTAACGGTGCCAACCGCGTCATCTCGCTATTAGGCTTCACTTTTCAGCCGTCGGAGATAGCCAAGGGAACAATGGTACTTATCACGGCACAGATTCTCAGCGCCATGCAGCGTGAGACGGGTGCCGACCGCAAAGCTTTCAAGTACATCATGCTGATTCTCCTACCCACAGTGTTCCTCATAGGTATTGAGAACCTGTCGACGGCAGCCCTGTTGTTTGCCGTCATCTACCTGATGATGATTATTGGTCGCGTACCAATGTCACAAATAGGAAAGCTCACAGGAGCCATCGTGGCTTTGGGTGTTATTGGCATCACCTTGATCATGACTTTAGGCAGTGTCGAGGATAGTCCGTCAGAACAGACAAACATGACCAAGTCTGTAAGCAGCACTGATGCAAATACTGACAAGACATCTATCAAGGGTGGTGGTATTTTCCATCGATTCACTACCCAGCGAAACCGCATTCTGAAATTCCTTGATCATGAGAGCATTCCTCCTGAAAAATACGATATAGAAGAAAATTTCCAGGTAGGTCACGCCAACATAGCCATTGCCTCATCGGGAATCATTGGCAAGGGTCCCGGCAATTCCATGGAGCGCGACTATCTTCCACAGGCTTTCAGTGATTTCATCTATGCCATCATTATCGAGGAGATGGGCATCTTCGGTGCCGCATTCGTTGTCTTGCTCTATGTTGTACTGCTTTACCGTGCTGGACGTATTGCTGCCCGCTGTGAGAACAATTTCCCTGCTTTCCTGATTTTGGGGCTGACTCTGCTACTGGTCATTCAGGCCACGTTCAACATGATGGTGGCCGTAGGCCTGGCTCCTGTCACGGGTCAGCCGTTGCCGCTCATCTCTAAAGGTGGCACGTCGACCATCATCAACTGCGCGTACTTAGGAGCCATTTTGAGCGTCAGCCGCTCGGCTAAGATGAAGAAGGAAACAGAGATGGAAGAAGTCCGGAATAATTAAAAAGGAGAATAAGATATGGAAAAAGGAATAAGAGTCATTGTCAGTGGTGGCGGCACAGGCGGCCACATCTTCCCAGCCGTCTCCATAGCCAACGCCGTACGCCGGTTGCGTCCCGATGCCAAGATTCTGTTCATCGGCGCCAAGGGGCGAATGGAGATGCAACGTGTGCCCGCCGCTGGTTACGACATCAAGGGCTTGCCTATCCGTGGTTTCTTCCGTCCGTTATGGAAACCTGCCAACATTGGAGTAGCGCTCGACTACCTGCGCAGCAAGTGGCTTGCAAAAAAAATTCTGAAAGAGTTTAAGCCCGATGTGGCTGTCGGTGTGGGAGGCTATGCCAGCAGTGCCGCCCTCGGTGCTGCCAACAGTCTGGGCATCCCCACGCTGATTCAGGAACAAAACAGCTATGCAGGACTTGCCAACAAGCAGTTGGCCGCGAAGGCTCAGAAAATCTGCGTGGCCTACGAAGGCATGGAGCGTTTCTTCCCCAAAGAAAAAATCATGCTGACAGGTAATCCCGTACGTCAGTCGTTGCTTGAGACTACCATCAGTCGCGAGGATGCTGTCCGCAGTCTGGGGTTCGATCCATCGAAGAAGACCATCCTCTTGGTAGGTGGCAGCCTTGGTGCCCGTACCATCAACGAGAGTGTTCTGCAACATCTCGATCTTGTAGTCAGCAGCGGTGTGCAATTCCTCTGGCAGACAGGCAAGTACTACTACGCCAACATACAACAGCAATTGAAGGGGCGGGATCTGCCCAACCTTCAAGCCACTGACTTCATCGCCGACATGGGCGTGGCCTATCGCGCCGCCGACTTGGTCATCAGCCGTGCTGGCGCCAGCAGCATCTCTGAGTTCTGCCTCATCGGCAAGCCTGTCATCCTGGTGCCCAGTCCCAATGTGGCCGAGGATCACCAAACGAAGAATGCCTTGGCCCTGGCCAACCGTGACGCTGCCATCTACGTGAAGGACAGTGAAGCCCCTGGCACTCTGTTGTCGCTGGCTGTAAAAACCGTCAACGATGAATCAAAACTGAAATCGCTGAGTGAGAACGTGCTGAAGATGGCACTTCCCAACTCTGCTGAAATCATAGCGAAAGAAGTCATTAAACTAAGTGAAAAGTAAATGGTGAATAGTGAGGTATTTGCTACCGCTTAAGAAACAACAAACAAAATGGAACCAAAAGATATAAAAGCAGTCTACTTCGTCGGTGCCGGCGGCATCGGTATGAGCGCCATCGCCCGCTTTTTCCTAAAGCGCGGTTATGTCGTTGCCGGCTATGACAAAACCCCCAGCGACTTGACCCACCAGCTGGAAAAAGAAGGCATGCTCATTCATTATGAAGAGAACATAGACGAGATTCCCCATGCCTGCAAACAGCCGAAATCGTGCCTGGTCATCTATACACCGGCCATACCCGCCGACCACAAGGAACTTCAGTTCTTCCGCGCTGGTGGTTTCGACATACAGAAGCGCGCCCAGGTGCTCGGCACACTGACAGCCACACATAAGGGACTCTGCGTGGCCGGTACCCACGGCAAGACCACCACGTCGACCATGTGTGCCCACATCATGCATCAGTCCACATCCGACTGTAATGCTTTCCTCGGTGGTATCTCCAAGAACTATGGCACGAACTACATCTTATCGGATTCCGACTACGTTGTCATCGAAGCCGATGAATTCGACCGTTCTTTCCACTGGCTTCGTCCCTGGATGTCGGTCATCACATCTACCGACCCCGACCATCTGGACATCTACGGTACTAAGGAGGCTTATCTGGAAAGTTTCCGCCACTACACGACACTTATCCAGCCTGGTGGCGCGCTTATCATCCATCGTGACCTGGAGATGAAGGAGAATTTGCAGATGGGTGTGCGCCGCTATGACTATAGCCTTTCTGAAGGCGATTTCCATGCCGAGAACATCCGCATCGAGAACGGTGGTATCACATTCGATTTCATCTCCCCCATCGAATCAGTGAAGAATATTATCCTGGGGCAGCCGATACCTATTAATATCGAGAATGGCATTGCCGCCATGGCCATGGCTCAGCTGACAGGCTGCACGGCCGAGGAACTGCGCTACGGCATGAAGACGTATGGCGGGGTTGACCGTCGCTTCGACTTCAAGATCAAGTCCGATAGGCTGGTGTTTCTCAGCGACTACGCCCACCACCCGAAGGAAATCTACCAGAGTGCGCGGAGCATGCGCCAACTATATAAGGACCGCCACATCACAGCCATCTTCCAGCCTCATCTCTACACCCGCACCCGCGACTTCTACCGTGAGTTCGCCGATGCACTGAGCCAGCTGGACGAGGTTGTGCTCACCGACATCTATCCTGCCCGTGAACAGCCCATAGAAGGTGTCACGTCGCAGCTTATATATGACAACCTGAAGCCAGGCGTCGAGAAGCTTCTCATCAATAAGGACGATGTCCTCGACTACGTCCGCAACCACCAGTTCGACGTACTCATCGTCCTCGGTGCCGGCGATCTCGACAATATGGTGCCACAGATAACAAAGATACTACAACAGAAGTAAATGACATTCAACTGGAAAAAAACGGCCATCATCCTGATAGATTTGGTCATTGCCGTCTATCTTTTATTTGCCATCACGGTTCTCAACAACCCTGAGGAGAAGGCTTCCGTATGTTCCGAGGTGAACATTCACGTCGGCGATGAAGAGGCCAGCGGATTCATGACACCTGAAGAGGTGAAACGACTGCTGATGAAGGAGCACGCCTATCCTTTGGCAGAGCCCATGCAGTTTGTCAGTACGCGCCACATGGAGGAGATGCTGCTCAAGAATCCTTTCATAGAGTCGGCAGAATGTTATAAGACGCTCAACGGCCACGTCCGCGTCAACCTGAAACAGCGCCGTCCTGTCATCCACGTCATGACCGCACAAGGAGAACAGTATTACATTGACGACCATGGCAACATCCTGCCACATACCCGTCAAGGTCGCAACCTCTTAGTGGCAACGGGAAACATCTCCCGTAGCTATGCCCAGAAGCGGCTGGCAACTGTGGCTCGCCAGATTATGGATGACCCCTTCTGGGAGAACCAGACGGTACAGCTGAACGTGCTTGCCGACGGTTCCTTGGAACTGGTGCCGCGTATAGGCGACCATATCATCTTTCTTGGAGCGCCGACAGGTATTCCCAAGAAACTGCAGCGGTTGCGTAAGTTTTATAAATATGGACTCAGTCAGGCCGGCTGGGACCGCTATGACCGCATCAGCGTGGAATTTGACAACCAGATTATTTGTAAGAAAAGAAGTTAGTGAAGTTTAAGAAGTATAGGAGTTAAGAATATGGCAAAGGAATTTACCGTAGCAATTGAGTTCGGCTCATCCAAGATGACCGGCATTGCGGGACAGAAGAATCTCGACGGCAGTATCTCCGTGCTGGCAGTGGCGAAGGAAGACTCGTCCTCGTTCATCCGCAAAGGAGTAGTTTACAACATTGACAAGACCGCCCAGTGTCTGCAGAGCATTATCAAGAAGTTGGAGAGTCAGCTCAAGACACAGATCAAGCAGGTGTACGTAGGCGTTGGAGGCCAGTCTGTCCGTGGCGTCCGCAACGTGGTCACGAAGGATCTGCCTTCAGGTACTATCGTGACCGATGCCATGATAGATGAACTGGTAGACATCAACCGTAATATGGACTACGCCGACCAAGAGATTCTCGACACTGCCGTACAGGAGTACAAGGTAGACTCACAGTACCAGCAGGATCCTGTCGGTATACAGTGTACGCGCTTGGAGGGCAACTACCTGAACATCCTTCAGCGCAGGACTTTCTACAAGAATTTCAACAAGTGCTTCGAGGTGGCTGGCATTGCCATTGCCGAAATGCTCAATGCGCCCCTGGCACTGGCCGATGTCGTGCTCACAGAAGCAGAGCGACGTTCTGGATGTGCACTGATTGACATAGGTTCCGACACGACAACCGTCTCCGTCTACTCCAAGAACATTCTGCGTCATCTGGCTGTCATACCCCTTGGCGGCAGCAACATCACCAAGGACATCGCATCCTTGCAGATGGAAGAGAGCGACGCCGAGAAGATGAAACTGAAATACGGTTCTGCCTATACCGACAACAACGACATCGACAACAACCTGAAGTATTCCATCGATCAGGACCGTCAGGTTGAGAGCCGCCGCTTCATCGAGATTGTCGAAGGCCGTCTGGAAGAAATCGTCGAGAATGCCTGGTACCAGATTCCCTCCGAATACTGTGACAAGCTCTTGGGCGGTATCATCCTGACAGGCGGCAGTACCAACATGAAGAACATAGAAGAGGCGTTCCGAAGCCACACCCACATCGACAAGATACGTATAGCCAAGGCGCCCACCATGACCATTACCGGCGGCAACGACGACATCAAATCCAAGAACGGCATGATGAACACCGTGCTGGGTCTTCTTGCCAAGGGCGAAATCAATTGTGCCGGCGGTATCTACGACCCCCATGGCGACCTCTTCGGGAATCCCAAGCCGGCAGGCACCAACGATGCCGCCGACCAGCGTCCTGCACGCAAGCCTGGCGAGGTGCCAGCAGGCGTTGTACTCACTGAGGCAGAAAAACAGAAGGCCGAAGAGGAGGTGCGCATCCAACGTGAAGAGGAGGAGCGCATCCAACGTGAAAAAGAGGAGGCCGAGGCAGCAGAGGCAGAACGCATCCGCCGTGAGAACAGCAAATGGAATAAGTTCAAGAAGGGTATCGTCAACTTTGGCAAGCAAATCATGACTGGCGACGATGAGTAAAGAGTAAAAATTAAGCGTTTTTTAAAATAGATACAACTATGGCAGACAATCATACAATAGACATTCTCGACTTCGGCGATCCGGAGAGAGAGCACAGCATTATTAAAGTCATCGGCGTCGGTGGCGGTGGCGGCAATGCCGTCAACCACATGTACCGCGAAGGTATCCACGACGTCACGTTCGTACTCTGCAACACCGACGCACAGGCACTGAACGATTCGCCTGTGCCCGTCCACCTGCAGCTCGGCAGCGAGGGACTCGGTGCCGGCAACAAGCCTGAGCGCGCACGTCAGGCCGCCGAGGAAAGCATCGAAGACATTAAGAAAATGCTTAGCGACGGCACCCGCATGGCCTTCATCACTGCCGGTATGGGCGGTGGTACCGGCACTGGTGCCGCACCTGTCATTGCACAGGTTAGTAAGGAAATGGGCATCCTCACCGTGGGCATTGTCACTATTCCCTTCCGTTTCGAGGGTGCCCGCAAGATAGACCAGGCACTCGACGGCGTTGAGGAAATGTCAAAACATGTCGATGCACTGCTTGTCATCAACAATGAGCGTCTTCGCGAGATCTATCCCGACCTCTCGCTGACAGCCGCTTTCGGAAAGGCCGACGACACACTGTCGATAGCGGCCAAGTCTATTGCGGAAATCATTACCGTCCACGGACTCATCAACCTCGACTTCAACGACGTGAAAACCGTCCTCAAGGACGGTGGCGTGGCCATTATGTCGACAGGTTACGGCGAGGGTGAGGACCGCGTCAAGAAAGCCATCGACGATGCCCTGCACTCACCGCTTCTCAACGATAACGACGTCTTCAACTCCAAGAAGATACTGCTCTCCATCGCGTTCAACGAGGAGAAGGGTGGTTCTGATAACTTCATGATGGAGGAAATGAACTATGTCAATGACTTCATGGACAAGTTCGGCGATTTCGAAATCAAGTGGGGCGTTGCCATCGATCCCGACTTGGGCAAGAAAGTGAAGGTCACCATCCTGGCTACAGGTTTCGGCATCACCAACGTCGACGGCATGGAGGCCCGCATGATGAAGCTCTCGCAGGACCAGGCCAACCGCATTGCCGAGGAGCAGGAGAAAGCTGCCGCCCGCGAGGAGCGTCGTGGCCGCTACTACGGAACCGACGCCGGTGCCCGCCGCTACAAGCGTCGTCCGCACATCTACCTCTTCCGTCCGGAAGATCTCGACAACGATGATGTCATCAGTGCTGTGGAGTCGACGCCTACCTACAAGCGTACGCGTGAGATTCTCGACAGCATCCACCAACAGGCTACAGGCGACGATGCCGCCTTGGCCACCCCGAACAGCACTCCTCAGGAGCCTGTTCAGGGGGTCATCAGCTTTGTCTGATTCAGAATGCTATTACACGGAACGAGTACGGGGGCAGTGAAATGGCACTGCCAGCCTGGCCGTTCTTGATTTCCAACTTCTGCTCTTCGGGCTTTCCATCGAAACTTTCGGTCTTGGCCGAGGCGGGTATGGAAAGCCCGTTGACTGTCAGTTCGAGTGTCGTAGGCAGTGCATTGACCAGCTTGACGTAGGTTTTCCCTGTCTTGGAATCGCGTACGATGCTGGCTCCGAGACGGTAAGACAGGTCCTTCCCTCCGGGGAAACCAGAGGGCACGCTGAACGTGGAAGCGATATACGTATCGCCGCCATAGACGGAGAACATCCGCTGCACATGATAGGCCGGCGTGGGGCGTACCTCCGTATTCGAGAAGTAGATCATGTCGGGGTTCCAGTTCGAGTGACCGTCCTTCGAGAGCATCGGGGCATAGCTGGTCATCTCCACCACGTCGCCGTTGCGCTCAATGTCCGTCAGATAGAGTGCCTCGGCCAGCGCGGTCTCTATGTTGGGACGCTTCACGTTGGTAGAGGCAGCCCATTCGCCAAGATACACTTTGGCACCGTTGCGGTCGTAGCTGTCGTAGTAGTTGCGGTGGTGCATGAACCAGCCCGTTGACTCGTAGTAGTGCTCGTCGAGCATATACTGCAAGTCGGGATGGCGACGGGAGAAGTCCCAGCCCTCCTGATAGTCGGCACTCGGCGCATGGAACGGGCCGGCGGTGCCGCAGATCATGATGTCGGGATACTTCGCACGGATGGCGCGAGCAAGCATCTCGAAGCGCTCCTCAAAGACGGTCGAGATGATATCCTCGTTGCCCAGACCTATATATTTAAGGTTGAAGGGCGCGGGATGACCGGCGTCGGCACGCATCTTGGCCCACTGCGAGGTGGCGGGGTCGCCGTTGGCCCATTCTATCAAGTCGAGAATCTCCTGCACGTAGGCGGGCATGTCGTCCATCGGGATGCCGCCCTGCTGACCACCGATGCCCTGGGCGTTGTTGGCGGAGTTCTGACAGGGCACGCCAGCCGCGAGGACGGGCAGCGGCTCGGCACCGATGTCCTCACAGAACTGGAAATACTCGAAGAATCCCAGTCCGCGCGTCTGATGGTAATGCCAGATGTTGAAGTCGGGCTTACGGTCCTGCAGCGGGCCGACGGTGTGGTTCCAGTGGTAGATGTTTTCCAAACCCTGACCGTGACTCATGCAGCCACCGGGAAAGCGGATGAATTTTGGATGAAGGTCTGCAATGACCTGTGCCAGGTCCTTGCGCAAGCCATTCTTACGGTTCATAAAGGTTTCCTGCGGGAAAAGCGACACCATATCGATACCTACATGGGCAGCTTTCAGCGGCACGATGGCCAGACGGGCTTTCGTGTCGCTGGCCTTGGCGGTCAGCACCGTGGCGTACTGCTGCCAACTGCCCGCCTTCGTCTTTAGTTTGCTCTTGGCCAGCACCGTGCCGTCCTGTCCTATCAGTTCAATGGAGAAGTCCTGCTTCTGACCGCCAGCGAGCACATACATCGAGAAGTCATACTTCTTGCCCTTCTCCACCACGATGCCGTCCCAGCCTTCGTTCCAAAGGGTGTCGGTCCATAGCAGCGCATAGTGTGGATTATTCTTGCTCAGCGGGTTCTCGGTGGCAATCTCTATTGGATGGGCAGAGTGCCACGCCGTCGTAGCCGTCCATCCGCGGTGGTCTCGCGGCGTATATTCGAAGTCGCGGTTTTGAATGAGCTCGGCATACAGACCGCCGTCGGCAGCATAGCTGATGTCCTCGAAGAAGATGCCGATGAGTTTGTCGCTGATGGCCTTCTGCTGCGACAGGTCGACGGTCAGCGTCGCCTTCAGAGGCTCAGCGGGCAAACCGCTGATCGCGGTGGCATCGTCGTGCATGCGCTCGTTGGACATGCGCCAGTCGGCACCCGACTGCTGGAAATGCTGTTCAATTTTTGCCCATTCCATCGGGGAAATTTCGAATTCATTGCCGCTTTGCAGCTTGCCGTTGACGGTGGCCGTGTCACGAATCCAGGCATCGTCGCCGATCTGTGACGGCTGGTCGGGCGCAAAGTTCCGGAAATTGGGCGTGGCCGACGTCCAGCGCTTGCCTTGCGGCGATTTGAAATAGACGTCGAATGTGCCGTCTGCATTCTCGAAGACCACGGGGGCTATGCACTGCTTCGTCGACATGATGGGATAGTCTTGCGGTCGCCAGTTCACCAGGTCGCGGCTATAGGCAGCGGCGAAGAGCGGCGCACGGTCGTTCACCTGGAACACCAGTCGCCACGTGCCGTCCTTCGCCCGACAGACGGAGGGGTGGAACATCTTCTTCTCGGCACCCCACGTACCATAGTCCGACGAGCAGAGTCGGCCTGCGTCGCGCCACGTGTCGCCCTGCGGCACGGCAATATGCAGTCCGTCGCCCTGTCCCGGAGAATAAACAAAGATTTTCTGTGCATTCTCTGTCTGTGCCGACAACATTGTTGCCCAGCAACAGGCCATTGCAATGGTCAGTAATTTCTTCATCATAAAGCTATCAAATTTTATTTAGTGTCCGCCGAATCAAGATATGAAGTCTTGCGTGCTGCCATTACACTACACCCGCAGAGTAATATGGTACACGTCGCCATCTGGTGATTTGAATATTCTTACGAAGTCTTCCATGCCTTAAAGCTGAACAACCTCGACATCCTTATAATCACCAGCCTCCCAGCGCTCTTGAATCTTCTGGAGTCTCTGAGCCTTCTCTTCGCCTATCTGGCGCATTTTCTTTAACACCTTGCGCGAAGCATTCTTGATTGTAACATATTCTATCTGCGACATATATCAATCTCTTTTCGGCTGCAAAGTTACACAAAAAAAGTAAATCCACAAATAATTGCGGATAAAAACTGTGCAATTGGCACGGGCAGGAGGAATCGAACCTCCACTATTGGGTTGGCTATGCATGCACCAGAGCATGGAGACGAGAAGCTGCGTGCCATCAAGCTTTGTCTCGCACGTTTAGCGAATAGCGGAAAAAGGAGATTTTACGCGGAGGCTCTATAGATTTCTGCGGAGCCTCCGCAGAATCACAGGGAGGCTCCGCAGAAAACTATAGAGGCTCCACAGAAATCTGCAGAGCCTCCATATAAAATTTCACCAATTGCTAATTAGCAGAAAGGATTCTCCGTGGGGTAGAAGTTGCCCTTCGGGAAGTTGTAGTCGATCTCGTCAACGGGGATACCCATGTACTTGAGAACCTCCCACAGGTACTTGCCCTGGTGGCCGAACATCACGGCGCAGTGGTGTGGGTAGTGCTTCTCGATGAGCACGTGACGGTAGAAGCGGCTCATGTTCTTGATACCGAAGATACCGATAGAACCGAATGAGCGTGTTGCTACAGGAATAACCTCGCCCTGTGCGATGTAAGCACGCAGCTTGGTATCAGCTGTTGACTGCAGACGATATACTGTAGCCAAACCTGGCTGGATGTCACCCTCGAGGGTACCGTTGGTAACCTCAACAGGCAGAGCGCGAGCCATAATGCGCTGGAAGCACATCTGGCAGTTGCAAACCTTAGAAGAAGCAGTGTTACCACAGTGGAAACCCATGAAGATTTCCTTGTCGGTATATGTATCGCAAGCGAACTTCTTGCCCTTGATGCTCTCCTCGTACATATCCTGAGGAACAGTATTGTTGATGTCGAGCAGGGTAACAGCATCCTGTGTGATGCAAGTGCCGATATACTCTGACAGTGCACCATAGATATCAACTTCACAAGCTACTGGTATGCCGCGAGCAGTCAGACGGCTGTTGACATAACATGGTACGAAGCCGAACATTGTCTGGAATGCTGGCCAGCACTTGTTTGCCATAGCAACGAACTGACGTGAGCCCTTATGACCCTCGATCCAGTCAAGAAGTGTCAACTCATACTGTGCGAGCTTTGGCAGCACCTGAGGAATCTTATTTCCTGTGCCAAGCTCAGCAGCCATATCCTTCACTACGTCATCGATGCGTGGGTCGCCCTGATGCTTCTGGAATGCCTCGAGCAGGTCGAGCTCTGAGTTTTCTTCAATCTCAACATCGAGATCATAGAGGGCACGGATAGGAGCATTACAAGCCAGGAAGTTGTTTGGACGAGGACCGAAGCTGATAATCTTCAGGTTCTGCAGACCCACAATAGCGCGAGCGATAGGCAGGAACTCATGAATCATCTCAGCACACTGTGCAGCGTCGCCAACAGGCTCTTCTGGGATGTAAGCGCGGGTCTTGCGCAAAGACAGTGCCTGGCTGGCATTCAGCATACCGCAGTATGCGTCACCACGACCGTCGATAAGGTCGTTCTGAGTCTCCTCAGCAGCAGCACAGAACATTGTAGGACCCTGGAACCAGTCAGCAATCATGGTCTCAGAGATTTCAGGACCGAAGTTGCCAAGATATACGCACAGTGCGTTACATCCAGCCTTCTTCACGTCCTCGAAAGCCTGCTGAGCATGGATTTCACTCTCAACGATGCAGATAGGGCACTCGTAGATGCTGTCCTTGCCGTACTTCTTTTCATACGCAGCGATAACGGCCTTGCGGCGGTTAACAGCCAATGACTCTGGGAAACAGTCGCGTGATACAGCGACGATTCCGATTTTAATTACAGGTAGATTGTTCATATATGTTTTGTTTAAAAAAAAAAACGGATATCAGGGGCAAAGGTAAGAATAATAATTGAAAATTGTGGAATGATAATTCTTAAAAATAATTAAACGGGGGTATGTTTTTCAGTTTCTCTCAATATTAATTAGTATCTTTGCATCCAAAAATGATGCGAAACTCTTCACGCTCGGCAATCGAAAAACATTTTTCACTGCTCTCGCTTAATCAGAGCTTTGCAGCCAAATTATTAACCAAAACAGATGAAAACAGACATTGAAATAGCCCACGAAACCAAGCTGCAGCCTATTCAGGAGGTTGCAAAGAGGGCTGGCATTGCCGAAGAAGTACTTGAGCCTTATGGCAAGTACATAGCAAAGATACCATATACTTGCATTGACGACAAAAAGGTTGCAGAGAGCAATCTTATTCTTGTCACTGCTATTACTCCTACCAAAGCGGGCATCGGTAAGACGACTGTCAGTATTGGATTGTCACTTGGTCTTAACGCAATAGGCAAGAAGGCTGTCATAGCACTTCGCGAACCTTCTCTGGGCCCATGTTTCGGTATGAAGGGTGGTGCTGCTGGTGGTGGCTATGCACAGGTACTGCCAATGGAGAGGATTAACCTGCACTTTACAGGTGACTTCCACGCTATCACTTCCGCACACAACATGATATCTGCACTGCTGGACAACTATATCTACCAGCATCAGGCAGACGGCTTCAGCCTTAGAACAGTGTTGTGGAAGAGGGTGATGGATGTCAATGACCGCAACCTGAGAAATATCGTTACAGGACTTGGTAGCAGAACCGATGGCATCACTATGGAGAGTGGCTTTGACATTACTCCTGCATCAGAAATAATGGCAATACTTTGTCTGGCAAAGGATATTGAAGACCTCTATAGGCGCATTGATAATATGCTGCTTGGCATAAAGCACGACGGCACAGCCTTCACTATGAAGGAACTTGGTGTTACAGGCAGTATTGTTGCTCTGCTGATGGATGCCCTGAATCCTAATCTCGTACAGACAACAGAGAATACTCCTGCCTTCGTACATGGTGGTCCGTTTGCGAACATCGCTCACGGCTGTAATACTGTTATCGCTACACGAACAGCAATGACTTATGGCGAATATGTTATTACAGAGGCGGGCTTCGGTGCTGACCTCGGAGCAGAGAAGTTTTTTGACATAAAATGCCGTATGGCAGGACTGCAGCCAAAGCTTACTGTTGTGGTTGCTACGACACAGGCACTTAAACTTCACGGCGGAATTAACGTCAATGATATAAAGGAGCCCAACAAGGAAGGTCTGCAAAAAGGCTTCGAGAACCTTGACAAGCATGTGCGCAATATACAGTCATTCGGACAGACTGTTGTGGTTTGCTTCAACCGCTATGCCTTCGATACTGAGGAGGAGCTGCAGATGATTCGCCAGCACTGTGAGGAGTTAGGTGTTGCCTTTGCAGAGAACAATGCCTTCGCCGAGGGCGGCAAGGGTGCCGAGAACCTCGCCAGGGTAGTGGTGGACCAGATAGAGAACAATCCGTCAAAGCCTCTGAAATATCAGTATGAAGAGGAGGACGATGTGAAGACAAAGGTTGAGAAGATTGCTACGCAGATATATGGTGCTATGAAGGTAACATACCTGCCGCTGGCTTTCAAGAAACTGAAGATGATAGAGTCCCTGGGATATTCAAATCTGGCAGTATGTATTGCAAAGACGCAGTATTCCTTCTCTGATGACCCGAAGAAACTGGGTGTGCCAAAGGATTTCGTCTTCACTATTCGCGACTTCGTTGTCAGCGCTGGTGCAGGAATGATAGTCGCAATAGCAGGCAACATAATGAGAATGCCAGGATTGCCGGAATCTCCACAAGCGGAACGCATAAACGTAGTGGATGGAGAGATAGTAGGGCTGAGTTAGTTTATAGTTTATAGATAATAGATAATAGTTAATAGTGAAAGCCCTTGGGGCTGTTAATAAAATAGATAATAGATAATTACTTTAATATTTTTAAATTATGAAAAAAGTATTATTTGTAGCTGCTTTAGCAGGAACAATGCTCCTGAGCAGCTGTGTAAGTAAGAAGGCTCTGGAGAATTGCCAGAAGGACAACAAGGAATTGAATACTCAGTATCAGAATGCCCGCGAATCATTGGCGTCTGCAAACACTCGCATCAGTTCTTTGCTTGATCAGCTGAATGAGTGCAAGACCAACAATGAGGCTTTGCAGGCAAGTCTGTCACAGTCGCTGACAAATACAAGCGCCAACAGCGTTAACATCGCAAAGCTGGTTGACCAGATTAACGAATCAAACAAGTACATCCGCCACTTGGTAGAGGTGAAGTCAAAGAGTGACTCCCTGAACATCGTTCTTACCAACAACCTCACACGTTCTCTGTCAAAGGAAGACCTGAAGGATGTTGACATTCAGGTGCTGAAGGGCGTTGTTTACATCTCTCTCTCTGACAATATGCTTTACAAGAGCGGTTCTTATCAGATTAGCGAGGCTGCTGGTTCTACATTGTCAAAGATTGCCAAGATTATCATGGATTACAAGGATTATGACGTGCTGGTTGAGGGTAACACCGATAATGTACCTATCTCACAGCCAAACATCCGTAACAACTGGGATTTGTCTTGTCTGCGTGCATCGAGCGTAGTACAGGC
>JAFYDA010000079.1 GCA_017545045.1 Prevotella sp.
CTGGCGACACATAAACATTAGCTAATCCGTTCACACTCGACAAAGCAAACGTAAACTATTGTTTTGCTCTCGCTTAAGCACGGATTTGGCACGATTGAAAATCAAAATTCCGTGTCCTAAGTTGACTTTGAATTATTAACTATCGTTGAATCCCAGATACTTAGAGCATCCGAGATACAATGGTGGTACAAGAACCCTGGTTTTAGTCTATTTTCGAGCAATCGGCAAAGCCTTAAAATGACTTCCTATTGTCAGCCAGACTTAGCAAACGGCAAAATTGCCTCAAAATAAAAGGTTAAATAATCTTAACGATATGTTAAAACTTGCACATCTTTGAAGGCTGTTTCGCTCTGCAAAACTCTTAGATTTCCCATTTTTTGCTATTGCACTTTTTTGTACCGTTCAATTTTGGGAGTATTGTGTTTCCTCTTGTGTTTCAGTTATTTACGAAAGCCTCAAACACTTCCACATGAATTCTTCACCAGATTATTCAAAACCAATCCAAGCAATAACTATATGAAATTCCTCGTGGTACCGGGTCGGGGCGGCGGCATCAGCCGGAAGAATTTCATAGCCTATACAGCAAGACGCTTCAACGAAAATTTCAAGACCGCCATTGGCCATGAAATGGGACATTTCTGGTGGAACAAGGCACCGACATTCAGTTGGGAAGACTGGCTCAACGAAGGCTTTGCCGAGTTCAGTATGTTGTGGTACATCAAGTGTCATTTCAGCAGACACATCTTTGACTGCTACCTGGAAGCCTGTCGTGAGAATGCCCGTCATGCTTGTCCCATCTATGAGGTTGACCGTGATGCTCCCGAAGCCTACGATGCACTATATAATAAAGGTGCTCTGCTGCTCTACGACCTTTCACAGAAGGTTGGCGAAGAAAAGTTCTTTGGCTTCATGCAGGGCGTGGCCGAACGTGAAATCACATCTACCGAAAAACTACTTAAGTACGCCGAGAACACATTAGGTCGTGACGAAAAGGAATGGATTGAAAATAGATTGAAGTTATAAAAACATCTCTTGAGATAAGACCAAATGAATATGAACAAGAAAACCATCATCACCGCACTGCTCGCCCTCGTCACAATGGCGGGGCAGGGACAGACAACAAATCCATACCTTTCGTTCATCCAGCAGCAGACGGTGAAACCATTCGACTACATTACTCAGAAGATAAAAGAATATAATGTGGTATCCTTGGGCGAAGACCACTGGATAAAAGATCACATGCAGTTCTTGGCTGATTACCTCGACCATGCCGCAAACGATACTACGTTTCACATTGACGCTCTGGCTTGGGAAAGCGGCAACAGTATTGACCAGAAAAAGGCTGACACATTGATGATGTCGAAAACCTTTCGTGACGACTTGGCATTGCAGATTCTCCGCGATGCTCCGGACACATACGGTTGGCCCTACAAAGAAGCAATGGAGGACATCAAGGCATTGTGGCGTTACAACAGAGCACAAGGCAAGTTCACCCGTCTGCTATTGCTTGACCCGCCCTATATGTTGCAACTGTTGGACGGCGACAAATATGAATACACGCTGAGCCGCGACCAGTCAACTGCTAACAAAATTGCGAGTTACGTTGGACAGAACAAAAAGGTGCTTTACTATGCAGGTTCATCTCATACACAGCGCCAGTTCCATTGTTCCTACAACGCGAAGTCGGAAATGTACCATGTACAGGCAACGGCTGGGAAGATTCTTTCAGTTCTCTATCCTAACAGGGTATTCTCTATCAAACTCTGGGGCGGGTTTATGGGCAGTAATGGCTACATACCAGTAACTGATGAATTCCGATGGGAACGTTGCGGCGATGGACTTGCAGATGAAGCATTCCGTCAGAATGGAGACCGTCCCGTCGCTTTCGACATCGTTGGCAGTCCATTTGCAAGCATTAAGGTCTCTGACTTCTTCCATTTCAGCTATACAGAGCAGATGTTGAGTAGGACGAACGGCAGTCCCTATTATGAAACAGAAACAATGGGCGACCGCATCGATGGCATTGTCTTCTTCCGTCCTGTCAGTGAGTTCTCCATCCCTCACTTCTTGCCAATGCTATTCGATGACAGTTTTGTTGAGCGCATCAGTAAACGCACCAAGGGCGAAGTGAAAACACGAAACGATGTCTATCGATACATCATGAAAGGTCATCCGACATTGGAAGAAGAGGCCGAAAAGTATATTGAATAAAAAAAAAGAACAATGAACAAGAAAACTATCTTTACCGCACTGTTCGCCCTCGTCGCTATGACGGGACAGGCACAAGACGTTAACACGTGTCAATCGATAGCAGAGCGCATTCTGACTGCCGCACAGAACCATACGTTTGATGGCATTGACGAACTATTGGCTCCTAACTTCCATTTCACCAACATCAAACAGCCTCTGGCTGCTAAAGTATTGAAACAGATTATTGCCCAAATGCCAGTTATGACGAGTTGGGAACTATCGGGCACAAAACAGGACGGCACAGGTCTGACGCTGCGTTACATCATTACGAGGCCTGACAGCACAACCACAGAGGCAACAATCCTTTTTAGCGTTGATAACCTGATGATCGAAGCAGATTTGTTACAGGCAGATATTTCTACTCGGCATGCAACCCCCACAGCCAAAGTACAGTCTGAAGTGAGCATGGTACGCGTTCCCATACATCGCCATGGAGGGCTACCCATCGTGACCGTCACCATTGATGGTCAACCGTGCAATATGTTTTTCGATACTGGTGCTCCTGGCGTTATTCTCAACAGTAAGTATTTCGACCACAACATTGATGGACAAGTGATGGGAAGTGGAGGCCGAGGTGCCGTCGGCACAGGTTCTGTCAGCGGTATGCACCACGTGAAATCGATGGACATGAGCGGCGTTACGCTCAGCGAGACGGACATCATGACGTCAGATTTGAGCAATCTGGAGAGCGTCGGAGTAGCGGTGCATGGTATCTTGGGACAGAGCTACTACAAGGACTTTGATGTTCTGTTTGACTTCAAGGCTAGCGAGATAGTGCTGCTAAGCCCGGACACCACGCACCAATGGCTGCTGAATGAGGGCTGTGGCTGTCAGACGGTGAAAGGCGTGAAGAAAGGCCATCTGCTGACCTTCGACTGTCAAGTTAGCGGCGTGTCCGTTGTGCTTGCTTTCGACAGTGGGGCAGAAAGCAACTTGCTCGCCAACGATTGGCCCCAACTGCATCCGTCCGCAGTTAAGGGCATCAAGAAAGACCATCTCATAGGCTATGGTGGCGGACGGGCATCGATTTTAAGGGGCAAAACCAACCTTACACTCGGCGGACGCACATTCAAGAAACTGCGAACTGTTTTTTCCGATGTGTCTCATCTGCAAGAGAGCAAAGGCATAGACGGTCTCTTCGGTTGCGAGGTGCTTGCCAAGCAAAAGGTGCTCATTTCATACAAACGCCAAGAACTGCTACTGATTGATTAATACCGCAAAATCTACTTGAATAGCATTGATGCCAAAGTAAAAAACGAACCTGATTATAAGATGAAGTTTGCGAAACGGGTCAAGTTGCTGCAGAAAGCTTGTGACTACTGTCGTGAATTACGCGTTTTTTATGTTTTTCGCAAAAATATGCCAACACCTACCTTTTTCTATTTAATGTGCATATATATAACGCGTTAAATGAGGTAGGTGTTGCTTGAACACCTACCTAACACCTACCTATCACCTACCTTTTATCGTTCAACGTTTAACAAGGCTGCTGCTTGTAGTTCGCTGATTGGGGTTGTCAGTTTCCGTCTTACGACTATTTCATGTTGACGGGCAATAACTCAGGTTTCGCATGTGTTAGGAGTGTAGAAGTGTCGGGGGTTGAAGTGTAGGTAATAGCTATTTCACAGTAGGTGTAACGGTAGGTGTACAGGTAGGTGATAGGTAGGTGTTTGGTAGGTGTTTGCCAAACACCTACCTGTCCTAATGGCTTAAAGGATAGTTGTTTGTGGAGAAAGGGGTAGGTGTTGGGGTGTTTTTTTAAAAAAACTGCCACACGTCACGAAGAATGGAGTAAAGACTTCGGGAGGAGGCCGAGAATGCTGCGTTTGACGCTGGCTTCGTAGCGTTTGATTCTGGCAGCGCGACGTTTGATTCTGGCGATGCGACGTTTGATGTTAAAACTTATGCCGAACTCGCGTTATCATAAGGAATTCTCCGAAGGGTCAGATTAGATAGCCTTTTCATAATGACTCTCTTGATATGGTCACCAGAGATGCAAAACGATTTTGGGCAAAGCCATATAAAAAGGAGCACCCCCGTCGGGATGCCCCTTTTTAATTGACAATTGATAATTGACAATTGGTAATTAATAATTGTCAATATTGACAATTATTTCAGCGCTTTGTTGAGCATGTAGTAGAGCTCATTGTTGCGGAGCTGCTGCTTGAAGTCGCTGGTGTTGGTGTCCTTGTTGATGCGGACATACTCGATGCCAACCATCTCGGCGAAGTCGTCCCAGTACTCCTCGGTGATGTCGTAGGAGAAGGCGCTGTGGTGGGTGCCGCCTGCGAGAATCCAGGCTGCTGCGCCGACCTCGAACGTGGGCTGGGGAATCCAGAGGGCGGAGGCCACGGGGAGATGGGGCATGGGCTTCGGCTCGATGCACTCCACCTCCTGCGAGATGAGGCGGAAGCGGTTGCCGAGGTCGACGACGGTGGCCTTGATGCCGCGTCCTACCTTGGAGGTGAAGACGAGACGGGCGGTCTGCTGCTTGCGGATGCCGATACCGAGGAAGTGCACCTCGAGCTTGGGCTTGTCGGAAGCAATGAGCGGGCAGATCTCGAGCATGTGGCTCTGGAGGCACGAGCTGCGGTCGCCGGCGAAGTTGAGGGTGTAGTCCTCGAGGAACGAGCAGCCGGTGGGCAACCCCTTCTGCATGACCCAGAGGGTGCGGTAGAGGCAGGCGGTCTTCCAGTCGCCCTCGGCACCGAAGCCATAGCCCTCCTGCATCAGACGCTGGGAGGCGAGGCCGGGAATCTGGTCGAAACCGCAGAAGTCGGGGGCGTCGATGTCGGCGTCGCCCAGGTCGTCGAAGTTGGTGGTGAAGCCCTTCGCGCCCTTTGCCTTGAGGATCGAGCGTAGAGCAAGCTCAGCCTTTGCTGCGTTCCAGACCTTCTGGCCTGCCTCGCTCTTCTTGTCCTCGAGCTCCTTGGCATGGTCGTACTCCTTCATGTATGTTGCGAAGAGTGCATCGAC
>JAFYDA010000080.1 GCA_017545045.1 Prevotella sp.
CCTTTGTTAAGATAGATGCCTTTCTGTGTCGGCTTGCCTGTGAGCATACGTCCATGAAGGTCGTACCACACATCATCATTATTGTCAATTGTCAATTGTCCATTGCCAATTTTCTTAATTCCCGTCGTGCTTACGGTGAGCGGCTTCGTGTCGAAAACAAAGTAGTCTGAAACCACTAAACTTCTGAAATTGTTCGCTATGTTTAGTTCGACCTTGTAATCGCCAGGTGTCAATGCCTTGGGAAGTGCTATGGAGAAAGAAAGAGACTTCTCACTATCGACACGGATTATGGCATAGGTCATTTTTGAGAAATCTACTTTGACATATTCGCTGGAACCAGTGTGCTTGTAAATATTTATCATGCAGGCAGCACTATAGTCCATCGGTGTGTCGTTTTTCACTTCGATATTGACGCAGTAGAGGGAATCGCCGTGTTCGTTGATAAGCTCCTCATAACCTATATTCTCACAGGTGAACTTCAGTTCGTCGAAAGAGACCTTTTTGTGGCACAGATAGCTACTAATCTGCTCGATGTCTGCCAAAGCGACGTTGAGTGGATTGTAGTTTTCAGCTGATGTCAGCACAAGCACGTACTCACCGGCCTGAGGGGCAGAGAGAGGTAGGGTGACATCGGAGGTGGTGCCACTCTCAATCATGATGCCTGTCTTGAACTTGACATAAGGCTCTGCCAGTACACCGTTTTTAAGAGAACACAGGTGACATGCTATGGTGCCTACATAGGATTCACCGCTGTTATGGATGGTAGCGATGACCGAACTGAGGATGCCGCGCTGCATCACCCCTTCAATGCGTAGGGTAGAGGTGGAAGAAGTGAGTTCGGGGTGAGGATGAACGACAAAATTCTTGAATTTGCGGTCGTCGCCGATATTGACCTCGATATAGGCGTCGGGACCAAAGGCAGAATACACGGGTGCTCCCTCGACTTTCTCCTTGCTGACGAACATGATGTCGTGGCGGCCGGGTTCGCTGCCGTCGAAAATTTCATGACATAAATCATCGGAGAGCGTCACATATATAACGCCCATAAGATTCCCCTTAAAGTATGATGCTGTGGTGAAGGCAGGAAAATCGAAATTCTGAGCCAGATAGATGCGGCTGAGGTCGGGCGTACCGTCGCTGTTGCGGCCGACAATGCCAATCGTATAGCTACCGGCCTCCCAGTACTGATTTAGCATACTGAAACGGGGGCCCCAGTTCGTCATAAGGTTCCATTCGTAACTGGTGAGCCCTCGGTAGTAAGGCTCCGAAGAATCGGTGCGCGGCATCATGTTGATTAGGGCTTCCTGTTTGACGCTATAGCCGTCCGGAGTGGTGCTGGCGCCCGATCCGGAACCGTTGGCGTTGAGCAGACTGATTTTATAGAAGCCGTTGCTGCTGCCGCTCCAGCCCCAGTTGACGCTGAAGTAACCCTCGCCGTCCATCACCTTGTAGCCGTCAATGACGAAGGCATGTCCGCCACCGGTGGAATATCCCGCATAGACCAGAGGACGTTCCTCTTGCAGTTCGTTGTATAACAGCGCATCCCATCCGCTCACGGAGTATTCATTGGCATGGGCATCGTATAGCTTTGGATCGTAGCCGAAGCAGTTAACCAGAACGTCAAGGATGTAGCGTATACCATTGGAACCGTCCGGGTTGTAGTCCATCTGCACCGAATGTCCGCAATAGCGCATCAGTGTGGCAACGGCATCCTGCTGTGCTTCGGTGATGTCTCCCTTGTAGCTGTCCACCATATTGTCCCAGTCGAACTGCGTCACGGGCAGACCATCAACTTCGGTACCATTGGCCATCGTGTAGGCTGGCAGGGCATAGGCTGTTGGATCTTGCGGCCAGCGGTGGTAGCGCATTACCTGTGCCAGTGCCGTGGCCATACAACCAGTCAGACAAGATGCTCCTGAGACCTTGGGGCAGTAAGCATTGTAGGGTGCCCCCTGATCCCACATGGAGGTTATCATAGGGGCGATGTCTTCGTGAACTGGCACGCTTGTTGCCTTGACGCCGAGGCTGCTGAGACGGGCAATGCTTTTAGCCGTCGTATTTAGCCACCACTTTAGGTTGTCAGGGATATTGTCGATACTGAAGCTGCCCTGTTCGGTGTAGCCCAGCACGAGGTTGTCACCAACGCAGTCATCACCGCTGACAATGACGTAACCGCCATCAGAGTCGATGTTAAACACATAATACTCCTTCTGCACCTCTACAACAGTAAGCTTTGCACTGATGCCGTCAGAACCACCGATGCGCTGCGAACCCCTCGCAGACGATGCATCGCCCTTCATGGACAGCACGAACTGTGCGGCCTTTTCACGTGCCTCACTCTCTGTAACAGGCTCCGCCGTAATAATCGTAGCGTAGCAAACGAGAGCTATGAGCGTCAAAAAATACTTTTTCATTGTAATTCAGTTATTATATTTACCATATTCTTACGCGGTTTTCGGGGGAGAGGTAGAATTTGTCACCCTCCTTCACGTCAAACAGTTCGTACCAGTCGTCGGTATTCATCACGTTGCCGTTAACACGTTCGCGTGGGAGGGAGTGTATGTCCTTGCCAGTGCCTTTGGCATCCGTACCTGAAGTGAGTTTCTGGGCGTATTTAGCTGTGTACTTGCTATGCCACAGCCATACGTAAGCGAGGTAGAAACGTTTACGCTGCAGGTCGAGTTGCTCACCTTTGAAGCCGTTGGCAAGCAGGTGGCTGACGTAGGCATCGTAGGCTATGTGGAAGCCGCCGAGATCAGCTATATCTTCGGTTATGGTGAAGTTGCCGTCATTGTGGAGACCAGGCAGTGCCCATGGCATAACCTCGAACCTGCTGTAGCAGTCGGCAAGCAGCTGTGCTCTTCGCAGGAACTCCTGATGATCGGCATCGTTGGCCCAGATATCTTCCAGATCGCCTATTTTATTATAGCGGGCTCCATTGGTGTCAAAGCCGTGAGTCATCTCGTGGCCGATAGTCAGAAAGACAGCGTAGTTCCAAGCCTCATTGTATTGCGGGTTGTATAGTGGCTCCATCATCCACACGGGCCAGATGTTCATGGAGTTGCTGTTTGGCGAATAGGAAGCGTTCACCACGGTGAAGTCCATAACGTTTGCAATAACGTCGTGGAAGTTCACTTTGGCGGTGTTCATACCGATTAGGTGTAGGTTCAGCGCAATCAGGCTGCATCGCACGGCATGCACGTCGTCGAGTATTGTCTCACAAGTGCTCAGGTCGGGCAGGCCCTCCTTCATCCACTCGTCGGGGTAGCCCACGTTTAAGATCATGGCGTCCACCTTCTCTATGGCGTTCCTTTTCGACTCCTGGCTCATCCACGTATTGTCCTTGATGCGCTGGCGGAATGTGCTAAGCAACTCCTCGCAGATGTCAGTGGTGCGTTGCTTCATATCAGCGGTGAGGTAGGCATCGGCAAAAACCTTGGACTTCTCATATCTCAGATACATATTACTGATGTTGTCCAATATGTTCTCGCGGGTAATCGGTTTCGCCTTTTGGGCATTTATTTGCTCCAGGCTCTCGTCGTTGAATAGCGCCGCATCATTGTTAATTATCGACTGGAGACTGGTCTTCCATTCGTCAGCACTTTGTTTCTGCAGATTAGCAAACATGTTGTTCATCATTTCTGCAGTATTGTGGATGATGTAGTAAGGATTATCTCCTGTCACGTATGCATCATCGGCAGCTACGCCCAGCGTTTCGAAAATCGTCGCAAGCATGGGCCACTGTGTGGCATCTATGCCTCGTGTGGCAGAACTATAGAGTGGAGTCATGCATGCCAGCAGGTCGGGGTCGTTATGCAGTTGCCAGGCGATGTCGTCTTCGGGCAAGAGGGCAGGTGCTGAGAATTCTGTCGTCACTTTTGGCGTGAGGCACACTACCATACGTCCGTTATGTGAGAAGGGCATAAGATTGAACATCGTGGAGTAGCCCTCCTTCATCAGGTTCGCTGTCAGTTTCCATGCATCCTCTTTGGTCTGCACTGCCTCCACACGGGCCAGGTCGGCATTGATGCGCTGCTGCTGCTTTGTCAACGTAACATTGTCGCGTATGGCCACATCAGCTTTCATCTTCGCCATCGATGGCATGGTGACGGTCGCTGTGCGCTGTTTCATCAACTGCATCACATCAGTCTGCATCAAACCACATATCTCCGCCTTGTCTTCGTCCAAGGTCGTGTTCTTCCAGAATCCGCCGGTATATGACATAAAGAAGTCGTCGCCCGGCTTGACACTCGCGTCGCCTGCATCGTCCGGCACTGGCCATATACCATTGTCCACTGCCGACATCTGTTCCTCAGGAGGCACAAAGTAGGTGTCATCGTCAGTACATGCAGTCAGTACCGTCATCGTCACCCAGCAGCAAGCAACGGCTATTAGCGTCAGAATATTTTTCATTGTCAAAAACAAATTTATGTTGTGCTTGTGTTTACTCCATTACCAACTGCCCTCTGTCACATTGCCGTTAACGTCATAGTCGAAGCGGAAATTCACGAGGCTGTTGGAGTGTCTTGCGAGCCAGTCTGGCAGTTTGCCTTCCTTCAACCTGATGGTTTCGCCAGACTTTTTGAATACGGACCCGCATATTGTTTTTCCTTTGGAATTCTTTGCCGAGCCATTGAGTTCATAACCATATGTAAAAACAGGTTTCCCGACGGTGTTGATGTCGATGCCATCCTTCAGCTGGTAATTCACGTGTGTTCCTAAGGTTGCGGGCAGTTTGGTCCTTATCTCCCTTGACCAAACATCTTCTGTCATCATTTCCGTCTGTACATTGCCGTCTGCATCGTAATATTCGATAGTTATGTCTAACAGATTACGCATCTCTTCGTTTGAACTGAGGCTGTATAGCATCACGACTTCCACGGGAGTATTTTCATTATTAGGGTTGTCGTCATCGTCGCCACCGCAGGCAGTAAACATTATTGACATTGTCATTGCGCACATTACTGCAAGTGCTTTCAGAAATAAATTGTTTGTTTTCATCGTTTTATTTTTTTAGTTTGAAATATTACGTCTTTTGTTTATATTACTTCGCCATAGAAATCGATGGCAATGCTGCGATTAAGCGAGGGCAGAAGGAAAACTCGTTTTCATTATGCCGAGCGTGAGCAGCTTCGCGGCAAAACATGCCGCAAAATTATAAATAATTAAAAAAAA
>JAFYDA010000081.1 GCA_017545045.1 Prevotella sp.
AGGGGGAACAATGACCCCTAAAAAAGCCCATAAAAACCATAGATTGTGTAAAAATATAGGTGTGGGAACAAACAGGGAACAAAGAACTTTCAAAAGTTAGAAATCTCTGCCTATCATCTTGATTATTAAGAATTTAAAGAATAAAGAAAGTGCCAGTCATAGGGCGTCACAAAGCCTCACAGAATGCGGATTCTTCTGCAACTCATAATCTGGAGGTCCCTGGTTCAAGCCCTGGCTGGTCCACACAGGAAATCAGCAACTTACGAGCAATCGAAGGTTGCTGATTACTTTTGCAGACAAATGCTCATCAATCATGTACAATCAGATTCGGGAAGATACGCTCTTTATTATGCTTTATGCAGTAGTGACAGCTACGGCCTTGCTGGCAAGTTGTTATCTGCTGTTCCGTCGGGGTAATGCCTTTGCACCAGACATTACGCCGCCAGTACGCCTGCGCCGGTGGACTGCCGCCTTCTTTGCTGTCTTGGTTCTGAATCATGTGGTGTATATGCCTATCTTTTTTCTCTCCTCAAGCGAGGATATTACGATGACTGACCTTATAGGTGGACTGCTTGACTGTATGACATTATTTCCTTTGGCGATCATCGTATTGCTCACTATGCTGCAAGACCGCAAGCGACCGTTGTGGTCTGTTGCCGTGATGATGACACCAATCGTTGTAGTAGGAGCACTCAATGTTGCTACCCGTAGTTATGCCTTTCAACCGATGGTATATGTCTATTCTCTGTTGATGTGCATAGGCTTAACTATATATATGGTACGTGCGTTGAGACAATACGGCCGCTGGCTGCGCGACAATTTTGCCGACTTGGAGCACAAGGAGGTATGACAGAGTTTCGTGGTGCTGGCCAGCATGATGTTGGTGTTCGCTGTCTATGTGTTTACCAGCGAAGGCCCGGTTTACCAATTTGCCATGCAGGTAATCATCTTAGTACTTGTCTTTTATCTCTTGTGGCGAGTCGAGACGTTAAGCGACCTGAGCTTCTCACAACAACCAGAAAGCCTTCCTGTAGATTTGAGCATTCCCGCCAAACGGGAAAGCGACGTAAACCCAAAGGTTCCCACCGCCAACATCAGACTATTGCTACAGAAGTATTGCATAGACACGCAACTCTATTTACAGCACGACCTTACCCTCTCCCAGTTAGCCCACGCCATTGGTACTAATTGCACTTATCTTACCAACTATTTCATCCAACAAGGCATCACTTACAATGCCTATATTAACGACCTGCGCATCAATCATTTCATCAATCTCTATCGCGAGGCTGTTGCTACGGGAAGCCCCTTCACCGCCCAACAACTGGCCAATGACAGTGGATACCGGAGTTACAGTACTTTCAGTCTCGCCTTCAAACAGCGCATGGGGCAGTCCGTAACAGCCTGGATGCACAATCCGGCCGAGTGATTGACGGCCCGACTTTCAAAATATACAAAAATAGTTTCAAAATATACAAAACCTTGATGTCAACAGACTTCAGGGGTTGTTTGTTTTATGGATAATTGTTAACTTTGCTGAAGACTTTTAAATATTAACTCCTAAAATTGTAATCATGAGAAACATGAGAGAAATGAAAAAGTGGATGCTTGCCGCCATCCACCATCGACAGCCCCAGACCGGGACAGAAACTCACTATCCATTTCTATCGTCCCGATAATGTAGGGAAGGATGAGAAGACACCCGTAGTGTACTATTGTCATGGAGGCGGCTACCAGACAGGCAACGCCACGATGTACGGCAATGATTTCCGCGAAATGTGCAACAGGCTTGGGGCCACCGTGTTTTCTGTGGAATATACGCTAACCTCCGATTCGTCATACACTTATCACATAGAGCTGGATGAGGCATACGCTGGTTTGAAATACGTCCACGAACATGGTGATGAGCTGAAGGTGGACGGCAACAATATCGTCATCATGGGCGAAAGTGCAGGCGGAGGATTAACCACCCGTATGGCGCTGTGGAACAAGGACAAAGGCAACGTGCCTGTAAAGGGTGCTGTGCTTATTTATCCTATGCTCGACTATCGCACCGGTGGTCCTGATGACCTTCACCCAGATGAAATGACAGGTGAGTTCATATGGTCAGCAGAGATGAATGTCGCTGGCTGGGCCGATTTGAAGCATGGTCAGGAAATTCCTGCCGACGAGTTTATTTATTACTCTCCGGCAGTAGCTACACCGCAACAGCTTGCTGGATTTCCCAAGACGTTCCTCATCGTCGGCACCCTCGACCTCTTCGTCTATGAGGACAAGGCCTTCGTGGAACAGTTAGCAAAGGCTGGTGTAGAAGTAGATTCGTTCGTGGAGACCGGCGTACCTCACTCCTACAATGTCATATTGAACGATAGTCCTCAGACCATCCGTTTCAAGGAACTTCGAGACAAAGCCTGTAAAGAGATGTTTAAGTGAGTCTATAAGGGGGAAAAAGAGTCGCCATCTCCTTTCAAATGAAGCAGGATTTCTACGAGACGGGGAACGGCGTAGTTGTCGATGTCGGCCTCTGGAATCCAGAAATAGCCTTCCGGTAGCGGAGGATATTCAGAAACTTCCCATAGATAAAAGTCGGCATAGAGGATGCGGTGGGTAAGAACATGCTTTATGTCGCGACGCAACAACAAGGCGTCATGGGGAACTTTCTCGGTAAGCCACGGCTCATAGAGTCCTTGCCAAATATCGCCTGCTGGACGGCGATGGATGGCAGTCTGGCCGTTACACCTAATATACACATACGTGAGACGACGCTCCTGCACCTTCAGCTTGCGGAGTTTGACGGGCAGCTCCCCTACTCTGCCTTCGCGCAAAGCGGAACAAGTGTCCATCAGCGGACAGCGGTCGCAGCAAGGTGACTGTGGGGTACACTGGATGGCGCCAAAGTCCATGATGGCCTGATTGAAATCCGAAGGGTGAGAAGTTGGGAGCAACGACTGTGCCAAAGCAGTGATTTCACGTTTTCCTTCCGTGGTATTGACAGGTGTCGCGATGCCATAGTAACGGCTAAGTACCCGGTAAACGTTTCCGTCGACAACGGCGGCAGGCAGGCCGAAGGCGATGGAGCCAATAGCGGCGGCAGTGTAGTCGCCAACGCCTTTTAGGGCGCGGAGACCTTCTATCGTATTGGGGAAACCACCACGCGCAACAATCTGACGAGCGGCGGCATGTAGGTTGCGGGCCCGGCTGTAATAGCCCAGCCCCTGCCACTCACGCAGCACTTCGTCCTCAGTAGCGACAGCCAGGTCGTTGACCGTTGGCCAACGATGGATGAAGCGCTGCCAATAGTCCCAGCCCTGTTTTACCTGCGTCTGCTGCAGAATGATTTCCGATAGCCAGATGGCATACGGGTCACGCGTCTGTCGCCAGGGCAGGTCGCGGCCGTTCTCGCGGAACCAGTCTAAAAGGATTAATGCGAAGTCACTCATAGCTTGCCCTGATCGCCGAGGTAGCTGTCCTTGAAGCCGAGAAAATAGAGCACACCATCAAGGCCGATGGTGTTGATGCTCTGCTTGGCGTTGGCCACCACACGGGGCTTGGCGTGGAAGGCAATGCCGAGGCCGGCCTCGCTGATCATCGGCAGATCGTTGGCGCCGTCGCCCACAGCGATAGTTTGCGCCAGATTCACTTTCTCGACTTGTGCGATGAGCTTCAGCAGTTCAGCCTTGCGGTGGCCATCGACAATCTCACCGACGTAGTGACCCGTCAGTTTGCCGTCGTCACCAATCTCCAGTTCATTGGCGTAGACGTAGTCAATACCATAGCGGCGCTGCAAATACTCGCCGAAATAAGTAAAACCACCGCTGAGAATGGCAATCTTATAGCCGCAGCGCTTGAGGATGGTCATCAGGCGGTCGACGCCCTCTGTAATGGGCAGATGATTGGCAATGTCCTGCATGACGCTGACATCGAGACCTTTCAACAGAGCTACGCGACGGGTAAAACTCTCCTTGAAGTCAATCTCGCCGCGCATGGCACTCTCGGTAATGGCGCGTACCTCGGCACCCACGCCGTTGCGCTCAGCCAGTTCGTCAATGCACTCCGTCTGAATGAGCGTGGAGTCCATGTCAAAGCAGATGAGACGGCGCATGCGGCGGAACATGTCATCGCGCTGGAACGAGAAGTCAATCTCCATTTCGCTCGAAAGTTTCATCAGCCGCCGCTGCATCTCCTGACGGTCCTGTGGCTCACCGCGCAACGACAGTTCGATGCAGGCACGGATGTGCTTGGCTGGATTCTTGATACTCTTGCGGCCCGTCATACGACGGATGGCATCGATATTAAAGCCCTGGTCGGCAATGACACGAGTAGCAGCCTCTATCTGTCGTGCCTCCAACTCGCGCCCCATCACCATGAGGATGTAGCGATTCTTACCCTGATGGCCCACCCAGTCCTCGTATTCATCGTCTGAGATGGGCGAGAATCCGATATTCACGCCTAATTCAGTTGCTTTGAACAGCAGTTCCTTCATCACCTGCCCACTGTTTGTCTCGTTCATACGGATAAGAATGCCGAGCGACAACGTAGAGTGGATGTCGGCCTGACCGATGTCAAGAATCTGCGCATCATATTTAGCCAATATCCCCATCACCGAGGCGGTCAAGCCTGGACGGTCCTGTCCTGTGATGCGGACGAGTATCTGTTCTTGCTTTCCTTCGGTAGCAAGCGGAAAGCCGTTTTCTCCTTTGTTCGTCAGTTCCATTATAGTATAGATTTATTATTCACACATGGCTACACACAGACTGTCAATCAGTGTACGTCCTTCTGCTGTCCGCATGACACCCTGATTGATAATGGCAAAGCAAAGCATGTGACCATTGGCCGCCGTGCAATAGCCCGCCAAGCTGGTGATGCCCGTTAAAGTGCCAGTCTTGGCATGTACATTATCCTCGGCTGCCGTACGCAGCATACGCCCTTTCAAGGTGCCGTCAATTCCTGCGATGGGCAACTTGGGGTAGAGCGTATCAAACATTTGCGGATGCATCCACACGTAGCGTAAGAACGACACCTCCAACTCTGCCGACACATAGTTGTAAAGCGACAGCCCTGAACCGTCAGCCACCTTATAATTGGCAGGTTCCATCCCCACTTTCTGAATCATCCGCCTCACTTGAGCTGTGGCCTGCTTGCCTTTAACCGGGAATTTCCCCGCCTTGGCCGCTAACTGATAGAACAAGGCTTCAGCATAGAGATTGTCGCTCTCCTTCATCATACATACTAACAGTTCGTCAACACTGTGACTGCGGGTACAGACAAATGTCCGTCCCTTGACACCCTGTGAGAAAACGGTGTCAATGATTACTACGCCGTCGAGTCGGAGTTCCCTGCCGAGCCGTTCTGTAAAATAATCCTTGCGATCGACAAGCAGTGGCGACAGCGTGGGATTGTCGTCATCCCAGCACCAACCTTCACCCAGTCGGTCTTCATCCTTGAACGAGACATCGGACAGTATCTGTCCCTTGATGGTATCAATGCCCTGATGACGCAACTGGTTCACAAAGACGTTCATGTCGTTACTGTCAAACATTGGATCCATTCCACCTACACAGTAGACATTACCATAAAGAGTACCGTTGCTAACGTTACCTGAGTAATAGAGCGACGTATTCATCCTGTAGTTAGCACCTAACAGACTGAGTCCGGTAACAGCCGTCAGCAGTTTCATGGTGGAAGCAGGGCGTAGTGTCTGTCGGTGTCCATAAGTATAGAGTGTTGAGTCTGCCGTCAGGTCGTAAACCATCAGCCCCACCTGAGTGGTCTGGAGCGAAGGCGTCTTCAGCACAGAGTCCATCCGCACCCTCACGTTTTGTGGCCACGGTAAGGAATCCGTCACCACAGTGTCTATTGTCAAAGTGTCACTTTGCGCCCATGTGGAGAGACATAGACACGAGAAAAGTAAAAATAAAAGGCTTCTCATCGTCTTACTTTCCTGCCGTTAATGACATACACACCATGACGCGCAGTTGAACCAACCTTGCGTCCTTGCAGATCATATACTGCGTTCCCTTCAACTTTTTTCCCCTTGTTTGTTTCCAGAATGCCAGTAGGATCATCATACTGTATGTCTGACAGCTCAGCACCATATTCAGAGTTAGTAATATGTATGCGGAAGATGAAACGGGCAATAGCCTCCTTTCCTGTAGCCTGCTTATAGCGCAGAGCCTGCCCGATGACATAGTCAGAACCTTGTTTTACTCTGTTGGGATACTGGCCAATGTTAAAGGCCAGTGACGAGGGCGAGAATTCACTGTACAAATAGCCGTTATTCCAGTTACACACCTCTCCGCTGGAATTGAACCAATGGCCATAGCCGTTAGCTGTCGAACCACTTTTCTCTATGTCAAGCGTCTTTGGGTCAAGGGGGTAGAACATGATTTTGCCAACAGCGGGTCCGGCAGAAGAGTAACTCACCATCTTGCCAGCAATATCAGCGATTTGCAACTGAAAGGCCGTACCCAAAAGAGCCTGTGCCTGACCGCTGACATTGACGGCCACGGCATCATAGCTGTTGAGTTGAGGCAGGTTGACATCATACGTCAGAGTGATGTCACTCACTTCACGACCGTCGATAACAGAAGCCACGTAGACGGAAGCCCTCGATGCAATATCTGTTCCTTCCAATTGGAAACGATAGGGCCATTGCTCTGCGTTGTCTGCTTTCTCTGTCCATTTGTGCTGCACGTACTTTTTGGGAGCAGGAACCACAATAAGCCACAGACGGTCAACGTCCTCAGGCACTGTCATTGCAACGTCTTCGGTAACCTCGCTGGTTCCTTTACAGTAGACGGAATCGGCATTGAAATACTGGCGGGTACCGTTTTTCATCAAAGCAACATAGCCAACACGAAAACCACGGTTGGCACGATTCGTATTATTAATATAGGTGGTGCGGCTGGTTTTTGTCCAGGCCGTTTCTCCGCCCATCATCTCGGCAGGATCACCATCTGCCAGCTTAGCGCCTGTACGCATTGCCGTAAAATGGGTAATAATCTCAGAACCTGCAGTTGGCACCTGAAGCGGAATGACGTTGAATCCACTTGACTGAGGCGTGGAGGACAAAGCCACCTGATATTGTTTGTCACCAGTGAGTACACATTGATAGTCGAAATCGCCAATATAAGGTTTGCCGTACGAACGGCAGGCATCAATGTCCCATGTAGCACAGCGGGCAGCATACTCATAGTAGAGGCGGAACAGTCCGGTGGCATCCAGTCCCTTCAGCGCCATCAAAGCTTGATTGAAATCGGTACCATTTCCACTGCTCTGACCAGTCATGGGCGTGTTCCACACCTGGGCCACTGTGGTAATATCATTATAATACTGGTTAATGAAATAGTGGAACCAGTAGGACTGATAGCGATGCCATTCATGCGAGAAAGCATAATTATGCGACTTGCGGAACACGCCAATACTTTGGTCGAACATCAGTTCGGGGTACGACTGTGCAGCCTGCCACTGAGCAGTCTGTTCCCAAATAGCTTGACCATTGCCGCAGGCCAAGTGGAAGCCAGTGTTGTCTGTCGACGAGTCCTTGTGCCCGCTGTGTTCGGCATAGCACATATAGTGAAAGGAATGCCCTACCTCGTGAGCGACACTGTGTCCGACGGGCTTACAGGCCGACGGGCCAAGCCAAAGGGCTGAGACCATATAATCATAACCGCCACCGTAGCACACCCATTCGGTGGTGTGGTTGAGCAATACCATTACCTTATACTTTGCAAGGTTGGACTTCACGGGGTCTACAAAGCCGAGTTTATTAATTTCCAGATCAAAGAATGCCTCGCACTTTTTCAGCAGATCCTGTTCATCCACTCTATAGGCCGATGCCGACTTTGACGGCAGTGTCTTGCCGTAGCCTTTGTCCCAAAAAACGATGACATTGTCGGACTCTACGCTTCGAGTCTTCGACCAAGTGTACTTACCGTCAGGGTCACTCTCTTTGTAGAGTAGTGTGTCGGGGTTCCATGGATTGCGCCACTCGTTGGGAACATAAACTGTCTTCTGTGCCAGAGCTGTGGCGCAGATAAAAGAAAGGAATACCAAAGATAATTTTTGCTTCATAATTATAGTTTTGTAGTGAATTTCTCTGCAAAGATACGAATAATTTTATAAATTCTTTGTATTGTCGTTTTTTATTTTTACCTTTGTTGCTGAATTATCAAACTACTATAGTATTATTATGACCCGAAAACTATGGTTACTACTGATGGCTTGGGTTATGTTGATGCCATTTGCCGAAGTCTACGACTTGATGGGCAGAAAGGTGAGTGGCACTGCACGCAAGGGCGTTTATATTGTGTCGAAGATCAAAATTGTAAAATAATAGTCTATATTGTCATTTATGAAGAAGACAGTGATGGCAGGCATATTGTCTGCATTCATGCTTAACGGTATGATGGCTGCCCGTCCGGCTCAGGCAGGCGCAACCCTAAGCAAGAATTACCGTAGTATCGTAAGCGTCAAAAACGTCAGTGTGGAAACACCCGTAGGCAATGCACCGCGTCTGCCCTATCAGTTGTGGGTGGAATACGCTGACGGTAAAGGTGAGTACCGCCAGGTAAAATGGCTTAACGCGTCGGAAGCCACAGAACAGGCAGAGGCAAACCCTGCCATCAATCCTGTGGGGACAACGTATAAGGTGCGTGGATTCATCATAGGCGATAATTCGACGGCCAATGGTTATCCAGTGACGGCAGACGTAAAAGTGACAGACGGCACGTTCGCTGTGCCATCAAACATTCCTGTTGCGGAGACGCTTCCGCTTGACTGTGTGAGTATAGACGGTGAGAACCGGTTGACGCACAACCGTGACCTCGACATCGACCAGCTCATCAGCCTGCCCGTCAAGCAGCAACTGTACAACTACCGCGACACCTATGGACTCTCCACGGAGGGCTATCCGGAATCCGACGGCTGGGACTCTCCGACGACGAAGCTGAAGGGGCACGGCTCCGGCCACTATATGTCGGCTATGGCCTTTGCCTTTGCCAGTTGCCAGGATAAGGCGAAGAAGGATGTCCTGCGGCGCAACATTACCGAGATGGTAAATGGCCTGCGCGAGTGCCAGGAGCGTACGTTTGTATGGAATGAACAGTTGGGCCGCTATTGGGAAGCTCGCGACTTCGCCCCCGAAGAGGAGCTAAAGACCATGCAGGGCACCTGGGCCGACTTCGACCGCTATAAGCGTGAGTGCCAGAAGTACGGCTACGGCTACCTCAACGCCATACCCGCCCAACACTGCGTCCTGATAGAGATGTATCGCGCCTATAACAATGACAGCTGGGTATGGGCACCTTATTATTCCGTACACAAACAATTGGCAGGCCTTATTGATATTGCTACCTACATCGATGACAAAGTTACGGCCGCCAAGGCGCTACTCATTGCCAAGGATATGGGGCTGTGGGTGTGGAACCGCCTGCACTACCGCACCTACGTGAAGAGCGATGGCCGGCAAGACGAGCGTCGTGCCAAACCAGGAAACCGCTACGAGATGTGGAATATGTACATCGCGGGCGAGGTGGGCGGCATGGCTGAATCATTGGCCCGTCTGTCGGAAATGACGGGAACAGCCGAGGAGAAAGCCCATCTTTTAGAAGCCGCCAACTATTTCGACAGTCCCGCCTTCTTCGACCCGCTGGCCAAGAACGTGGATGCCATCCGCACCCGCCATGCCAACCAGCACATACCGATGGTGACGGGAGCGTTGCGCTCCTACCGAGGCAACAATAATCCTTATTACTATAACTTGGCCCTCAACTTCTGGACGATGATTCAGGGGCGCTACCGCTATGCCATGGGCGGCGTGGGAAACGGGGAGATGTTCCGTCAACCCTATTCACAGATGACCTCCATGTGTAACAACGTCACCAGCTGGGGCGATCGTGAACTGCATCCCGAACCGACCTTGAACGAGACCTGCTGCGCCTATAATCTGGCCAAACTGAGTAAGGACTTGAACTGCTTCAATCCTGACGATGCCAGCTATATGGACTACTATGAGCGCGTGCTCTATAACCAGATAGTAGGCTCAGTGAATCCACGTCACTATCAGACCGTCTATCAGTATGCCGTAGGCCTCGATGCCTCGAAGCCCTGGGGCAACGAGACGCCACAGGCCACCTGTTGCGGCGGTACCGGCGTTGAGAACCACGTAAAGTACCAGGAAGCTGCCTACTTCGTTAATGACAACACCCTTTGGGTAGCACTCTATATGCCCACTACTGCTCGTTGGGAACGGAAAGGCGTTACGCTGAGACAGGAATGCCAGTGGCCTGCAGAACGCTCCACAATCCGTGTCGCCAAGGGCAAGGGCTCCTTTGCCATGAAGCTGCGCGTACCCTACTGGGCTACCGAGGGCTTTGACGTCAGGCTCAACGGCAAAAGCATTTCCAAGACCTACCAGCCTTCAAGCTACGTAGAGATTCCCACCCGCCGCTGGACGGAGAAGGATGTCGTGGAGGTGGTGATGCCCTTCACCAAGCACCTCGACTTCGCCCCCGACAAGATGAAGACCACTCCAGCCTATGAGAAAGGAGGCAAGACGGAGTACACGCCCATGTGGGCAGGCACGTTCATGTATGGTCCACTTGTCATGGCCACCACAGGCATCAAGAACTGGGATGAAGCCACCATCGACGTGGCTCCTGACCTCAGTGACGTAACGGTTGGCAATATGACGCTCCATCATGGCGGCCACACCTTTATCCCCGACTACGACGGCGACAAGCACCTGACGCACTATTTCCGCATGAACATCCCTGCCGACCCTGCCGGTTTGCTCACGGGTGACGGTTCCCCCGTCGCCATCGACAAGTCCCTGCTCCGCGAACTGCTCCTCATTGCCAAAAGCCGCAGCGACGAGCAGCAGGCTTGGAACGCCCTGACGGTAAAGGTTCCGGAATATGCCCCTTGGGCCGTTCACGGCTTTGCACGCATGACTGAACAATATGCCAAGGCACAGCCCTATATGGACGCGCCCGAAGACCGCTATTCTCAAGAAGAAATCGACAATGCAGCATCAGCACTAAACGCCGTCATCAATACCATGCGTCCGGGCAACCTGCCCGAACTGGAGGATTTGGACGAGCTGCAGCAGTTGCTTGAGAAGGCCAAGCTGTTGCCCGACGACAACCAAAAGGCCAACCGCGCCATCAGCTATGCCGGGATGGTCATCCGTTACGTCAGCGACGGCAGCGGCACGATGGACATGATACAACGTGCCACCAACCAACTGAAGGAAATACTTAACTACAAATAACTAAAAACAAAGTAATATGAAAAAACTTCTTTTATCGCTTATCGTTTGTCACCTGTCTTTCAGCCCCGCAGTGGCACAGAAAGGCTATCCCATCACACCCGTTCCCTTCACCGCTGTCAAGGTTACCCCTGGCACCTTCTGGGGACAGCGTCTCGAAGCGTCGCGCAACACGACCGTTCCCCTTGCCTTCTCAAAGTGCGAGAGTGAAGGCCGCTACAAGAACTTTGAGAATGCTGCTGCCCACATGAAGGATCCTTCGAAGACGTTCAAGGTCAACGGCGTCGGCTACTCGTTCGACGACACCGACCCTTACAAGACGCTGGAGGGTGCCGCCTATATCCTGCAGACCTATCCTGACAAGAAACTGGAGGCCTACTGCGACTCTGTCATCGACATCATTGCCACGGCACAGGAGCCCGACGGTTACCTCTACACCGCCCGTACACAGAACCCTGCCAACCCGCACCACTGGGCTGGTCCGAAGCGATGGGTGAAGGAAGAAGACCTCTCGCACGAACTCTACAACCTCGGACACATGGTGGAAGGTGCCGTGGCCTACTGGCAGGCTACGGGAAAACGCAAGTTCCTCGACATTGCCTGCCGCTATGCTGATGTGGCTTGCAAGGAGGTTGGACCTAATCCCGGCCAGATGTGTGTGGTGCCCGGTCATCAGATTGCCGAGATGGCGATGGCCCGTCTCTATCTGGCTACGGGCAAGAAGGAATACCTCGACTTTGCCAAGTTCCTGCTCGACTATCGCGGCAAGACGCAGATCAAGAGCGAGTATTCGCAGAGCCATAAACCCGTCATCGAGCAGGATGAGGCTGTGGGACACGCCGTCCGTGCCGCCTACATGTATGCCGGCATGGCCGACGTGGCTGCCCTGACGGGCGACCAGGGCTATATCAACGCCATCGACAACATCTGGGACAACATCGTCACCAAAAAGCTCTACATTACAGGCGGCATCGGTGCAACAGCTTCAGGCGAGGCCTTCGGCAAAAACTACGAACTGCCCAACATGAGTGCCTACTGCGAGACATGCGCCGCCATCGGCAACGTCTACGTCAACTACCGCCTGTTCCTGCTCCACGGCGAGTCGAAATACTACGACGTGCTGGAGCGCACGCTTTACAACGGCCTCATCAGTGGCGTATCGCTGCAGGGTGACGGTTTCTTCTATCCCAACCCGTTGGAGTCAATGGGCCAGCACCAGCGTCAGGCCTGGTTCGGCTGCGCCTGCTGCCCATCGAACATCTGCCGCTTCATTCCCTCACTGCCAGGGTATGTCTATGCAGTAAAAGACAAGAACGTATATGTCAACCTGTTCCTTTCCAACAGCTCATCGCTCAATGTGGGAGGCAAGAAGGTGACCCTGACTCAGCAGACCAATTACCCGTGGGATGGCGACATCCTGCTGACCGTCGACAAGAACACCGCCGGACAGTTTGCCATGAAGATACGCATCCCAGGATGGGTGAAGAACAAGGTGGTGCCCAGCGACCTCTACACCTACACCGACAACAAACGTCTGGGCTACACCGTTGCCGTGAATGGCACGGCGGTCTCTACCCAGCCCTCTGACGATGGCTATCTCAAATTGGAAGGGAAGTGGAAGAAGGGCGACAAAATACAGATTCATTTCGACATGGAACCGCGCACCGTTCGCGCCAACCACAATGTGGAGGCCGACCGTGGTATGGTGGCCATTGAGCGCGGCCCGCTGGTCTACTGCGCCGAGCACCCTGACAACCAGTTCGACATCTTCTCCGGCCTCGTCAATCAGGAGCCTACGTTCAGTCTGGGTAAGACCGAGATTGCAGGCACACCCATCGTCACGCTGATGACCGATGCCCAGACGCTCGACTTCAACAAGCAAGGCAAACTGACCGTCAAGGACCAGAAGATGACGCTCATACCTTACTACGCCTGGTGCCACCGCGGCTCAGGAAAGATGCGCGTCTGGCTGCCTCAGGACCTCAGTGCCACCACGCCCGCACAGCCTGCCACGCTGGCCTCGGAGAGCAAGGTGACGACGTCGACGCCACGCATGCCCGCCATCAGCGCCGTGAACGACCGTCTGGTGCCCAAGGGCGAGAACGATCGGTCGGTGCCTTATACCCACTGGTGGCCCAAAAAGGCCTCTACCGAATGGATAGCCTACGAGTTCCCGCAGGAGGCTGAAATCAGCACCGCTACCGTCTATTGGTTCAGCGACAAGCCCTGGGGCGGCTGTGCCGTACCTAAATCGTGGCGCATCCTCTACCAGACGGCCGACGGACAATGGCAACCCGTAGAGGGAGCCGACGGCTATCCTGCCGCTCCCGGTACGGCTTGTGCCGTCCACTTCACGCCCGTCAAGACCAAGGCTGTAAGGCTTGAAGTGACGCTGCCCGACAACGACTCTGCCGGTCTCTTTGAGTGGATCGTGAAATAAAGCGCAAAAAGGCGGATTTTCTGGGGAGCCTCCGCAGATTTCTGGGGAGCCTCCGCAGAATTACAGGGAGCCTCCACAGAATTACAGGGAGCCTCCACAGAATCACAGGGAGCCTCCACAGAATTACAGGGAGCCTCCACAGAATTACGAAAAAGAGGATGTGTCAAAACATCCTCTTTTTTTATCGCGAAGCGCACGCTATTCCAAAATTATTTCGTACCTTCAAGCAGATACTTGGTGAGGAGGCATTCAGCAAAATCCGCAGCAGCCATGTATAGTATCGACTATACCAAGCGTTTCAAGAAAGATCTGAAGCGCTGTCAGAAGCGAGGCCTTGACTTGCAGCTGATTCATGATGCTATTACGCTACTCAGGAATACGGGCGCGCTGCCCGCACAGTACCGCCCCCATAAATTGTCGGGCAATTAGCCAACCCCTTAACCATAAACCGCGAACAGGATAATACACAATATGACACAAACGACGAACAATATGACCACACAGAACTTATGGCATGCGGCATCGAGGATGCGGCTTGCTGAAATTGCAGCCACCACCGCCCTTAGAGGGCGGTTGTTTCTAACCCTGCTCATGATGCTGCTCACGGCCACGACGGCGTGGGCAGATTGCGTTAATGTTGTTGACATTCCAGATGATTCTGAGCAATCTAACGATGGCATCCATTCAACAGAATCCGACAATGCAACCAGTATTGACGGTATCAATGCTAGCGATGTCACCTCTTCCTTTGACCGATTGAAGGTCATCTACAAGAAGGTTGGCAACAACGAATCGCAAGCCTTTGGCGTATGGCAGCAGCTTAGCGAAAGTGAGCGAACGGCTGCATTCGCACATACCCAGCGATTGCAAGGTGACCTGAGTTTACGTTCCTATCTATATGTCTATCTGCGTGACAAGGAGTGGATGAAGGCAATGTAGCTATGAAGTAGAGGGCTTGCCCGATGCTTGCCACATAAAACAAGCATCGGAAGCCTAATATCCCATCTCCACTTCGTTTGATTGGAGCCTTCCACTTCAAGGCAAGCCTGTCGTAGATGCTATTTCTAATTCTGCGAACACAGGTCGGTTCTCTTTCCCTGCTGTCAATCATAACGATTGCCATAGAGATAGCTTTCTATGTGTACTTCAAGTGGATAGAATAAGACATGATGGAAGTACAACGAGAGCCGGGGGCAACTGCGCCTCGGCTCTCGGAGTTGATAGAGGTTTGATCATGCAAGCATGACCAGTCGTGTAACTTGCAAATGACCGAGTGTTAAAAGCGCCTCAGAACGTGTAGCCGTTCACGCTGTCCCAGTCGGGGTCGGCGGTGAGGCGGATGGTGCCGTCGGACGAGCCACCGCTGCCGCCGCTACCGAAAAAACTGCCGGTGTAGCGGGTCACCTGGTTGCGGGTGACGGGGACGTTCTCGAAGACCTTCTCCTTGATGATGTTGTCGTTCTGGTCGAGGGCGGTGACGGTAAGCTTGGTCAGCACGTCGTCCTCGGTGTGGGGCAGGGTGAAGATTTCGTAGATGCCGTCGTCGCTGACAGGGCGTATTTCCGTCTGCTTCGAGTTCACGCAGCCGCAGCCGTCCTTCGGGCTGAACGTGCTGGAGCCGCCGAGGTAGTAGAACTTCATCTTGGCGACGTTCGATGGCATTTCTTCGTCGGTCAGCACCAGACGAAACATGGCGACGGCACGGGTCAGCGTGAGGTCATAGCTCTGTACTTCTGTGGTCACCACCAGATCGCCATAATAATAAAAGGTGTCGGTCACTTTATTGTTGGGGAACGTCACCTTCTCCGTCGAGGTAATCGTGGCCGAGCCTTCGCCGTTGTGGGCGATGACTACCAGCTGTTACGTCCCGGCGGCAAGTGTCAGGGCGACAGTGCCGTAGCCTGCATCGCTCTCCTTTTGCGCCACGGTCTTGACCTTCGTGCCGTCAGCGTCGAAGATGGCGATGTTCAGGCGCGAGCACAAAAAACAGAATCTTCTTCATAATGGTTCAGTCTTTGGTGATGGATACTACGGCGACGGGACGTAGGCGGTAGCTGTCCGTCGTATTGGCGGTGGGCCAGGCAGTCTCTGCGGCGCCGAGGGTACGGTAGCCGAGGCCGTCGTTGCTCTTGCGGTAGAGGTACTTCATGCCCGCAAGCGATGCATCGTCGGCCTGCAGCCTCGCCTCCACGAGCTGCATCTGCGCCTTGGTAGGTACGGCCCAGTCGCTGATGCCTACTGCGCCAAGGGCGGCAAGGGCGGCATCGGCATTTCCTGTGGTCGTTGCTGCCTGCTCGTTGGGCGAGAGGAGGGTCAGTTCTGCCGAGGTCTCGTCAATCGTTGATACCGCCAGCACATAGCATCCCTGATAGTTGTCGCCCACGGCGGGGAAGTCTGATGTGGGCGTTTCCGGATTATCAGGATTACCCGGTGTTTCCGGCTCACTCGCTGACGAACCGCTTTCGTCGAACTCAAAGCTGATAGTCCTTTCGCCCAGCCATGTAGCGCCGGTGATGGTGCCGGTCAGGTTCACGCCCACTGCCTCGGTGTAGGTGCCGTCGATGTTGATATTGTAGCCTGCCTCCAGTTGGTCGCTGCACGAATAGGTGTAGGTCTTGGTGGCACCGCCAATGGTGATGTTTACCGAAACGCTGGCGGGCTGAGAGCTGGGAGGGAGAAGGAATACAGAACCCACCCCCGGCCCCTCCCCTTGATGGGAGGGGAGAGCGGCAGAAGAGCCCTCCCCAGAAAGGGAGGGGAGCGTCCACGTGCGGTTGTCCTCCTGACGAGTCAGGGCGATGGTGCTGCTGGTGCCTGCTGTGGCAAAAGTC
>JAFYDA010000082.1 GCA_017545045.1 Prevotella sp.
CATCCTAGGCCAACTGCGAAGCGTGTTTCGCGCTAAAACAGGGGCTTGGCGCACCTTCCAGTTGCCAAGCCCCCGATAATTGCTTCAGATTATTATCAGTTCTCTTACTCTTCCCAGGCGCCCCTGCGGCTCATGGCGTCGTCCCAGCTGTCGCCGGGGGTCTCGTCCTGGGTGAGTTCTTCACCGTCACCGAGGCCGGATGATTGTACGGAGTAAGCGAGCAGGTCGCTCTCCTCCAGGATTCCCATGTCCTGAATTTCAGGCTTCATATATTCTTTCTTTGTCATATCTGTGTCCTCCTACCTTTATTTGATGATGACCTTCTTACCATTCTGGATGTACACGCCCTTCTGTGCGGCCTTGCCGATGCGGCGACCGTCAAGCGTGTAGATGCTCCCCTCTCCCATGGGCGAGGCGGTGAGGCTTTCAATGCCCGTGCTCTCGTCACCCAGGTTCAGGGCGAAGCCGCGAGCCTCTGTGGGCACGTTCTTCAGCAGGAAGTAGGCGCGGAAGCCCTTCATGTCGGTGGGGATGGTGCTGGGATTCTTCAGCGTATTCCCGGCAGCGACGAAGAGCACATCGTCGGCAGCGACGCCATCGATGGTGGTCTTGCCAAGCGTGGGGATGAAGTCGGCGTAGTCGGTCGGGATGGTGACGGCATCCTTGCTCACGATGGCTCCCGTGAAGGGTGCTGTGGAGAGGTCGGTGTTGGCAGCGACCTTCACCAGATAGGGTTTGCCGGCCTCGATGTTGGCGGCATTGGCGAAGTTCAGGGTCAGCGTTCCGTCTGCGAACGATGCGCTGCTGAGTTCCTTCACGGTCCAGCCATCGGGGATGACGGTGCTGAAGGGAGCAGCAAACGTATTCCACGAACCGGCGGCAAGCGTGCGCGTCAGGGTGACGTCGGCCTCGTAGCCGTCCCACTCTGTCAGTGCAGCGCTGTTGTCCGTTGTCTCAGAGAGGGCCAATTCGGTCTCATACTCCACCTCCAGCTCCACGTCGAAGGCGGGAGTTGCGGCCAGTGTCCATGTCTTGCCGTCGCCACTGTCAGCAGCAGTGCCATGATGTATAGAAATCGATGTTTCATTGTCTTAGTCTTTTTTGTTTATACTTTGTTTGTTATACTATTTTCTGTTGTCGCCTCGGCGATGCGATGACGATACGTGAGACAGTGACGGATATGAAAGCGCCGAGGCATCCCAGCGGATGTCTCGGCGGATATTTTTCTGAAGGAATAAGTGGCGGTATCTACGGCTTATTGGCGCGGAACATAGCAATCTGCTTGTTGAACACGTCAATAATCTGTTGTAGTTGGGGATGGCTGCGCTTCACGATGAGTGCGATGTAGTTCTCTTCATCGCCGTCTTTCACCATCTCCGTACAGGTGTAGTAGTCGCTCTGCTGTCCGTAGGCGTTAAACCAGTGGAGGAACAACCGGCTGCGCTGTGCCTGCTGGTTGTTGGCAGAGTCGCACATGTAGAGCAGGATGTCAGGATTTGAGCGGAAGAATTCCTCGATGATGAGAATCACCGTGGTCCTAATCTTCAAGTCACGTGGCGAGGATTTCTGCGTAAAGTTGGTTAAATTGAACCAATATGCTTTAAGAGAACCCGGCATAGAATCCTCGTCGAACGATACGCCATAGAGAATGTCGTGGTCGGTCTCGAAGATGTACTGGCCGTCTTCTACCTCTACTTTGTAGGGGGCATACTCGTTGATGCGCTCGATGCTGAGTTGATTCATCCTTTACTTATCATCAAACAGTTTGTCAATCTCGGCGCGGCGCTTGCGAATCTTTTCAGCCTTCTCGGCCAGCACCACTCCCATTTTCTTCTGCCACTCCTGCTTACGTTGCTTGGCGGCACGGAACATCTGCACGAACCGCTCATGCTCAGTCCATTCCTCAGCGGTAAAAGTCCTTGTTGTTGCTTCCATAATCGTATCTTTTTATACCTTTCGGCTGCAAAGATACACATTATTCCCCAATCCTCCAAAGTTTGGAGGAAAAATATCCGTCCCTCCCTGTATCCTACTCCCCTCCCTCAACAGGGAGGGGCAGGGGGAGGGTCTCTATATCCGTCTTGTCTCAGTATGTCAAAGATCGCCTTGCTCAGTCGGATTTGCAATCCGACTGCATCGAATATAAGCATTTGTAATGCGCTTTTTAGGATTGAAAATCCTTATATTCAGTGCGGCTGGTGTAGCCCGTGCGGCTGAAGGCGTTGGCACAAAAAATTCGGGGACGAAGCATACGAAAGTGCTCCGTCCCTTCTGATCACTACGATGCACTTTGCAGAGCTACGTCCCCTCTGATCACGATTCCCCTGTGACCACATAAAAAGACGACAGATGCTCTCCGTCGTCTTTTTTGTCAGGTTTCGTTCTTTATTCCTCCTCGTCCTCGTCCCAGACGCTGCGCTGGCGGCTCCATGCGCTGCCCTGGTTACCGCCGTTCTTGTCGTAGTCGAGGTTGTCATCGCCGAGGCCGTTGGTGCTGATTTGAGAAACGGCTATCATCTGGGTGGTATGCAGTTTCACCACGCGCATGGCGGGCTTCATATATTCTTTCTTAATCATTGCTAAGTCCTCCATTTAATTGATGATTACCTTCTTTCCATTCACGATATACACACCCTTGTTCATTTGACGATTTGACGATTGACCATTTACGATTTTCCGTCCGCTGAGGTCGTACCAATCGTCAGATTGTAAATTGTCCAATTGTCCAATGGAGGTGATGCCGGTCTCCTCGCCGAAGCTCATGCGGAAGGCACGGGCGCCAGTAATGCCGTCGGCCAGCTTGAAGTAGGCACGGAAACCGTTGATGTTGCCGTCGCCAGCAGGATAGGTCAGCGTATTGCCGTCAGTGACGAAGAGCACGCTCTCGTCTCCGCCATTGAGGAACGTAGGACTCATCACAGGCACGAAGCTGGCGTGGTCGCAGGTGACCGTTCCGGCCTCGACCGTCGTGTTCTTAACCTCCACATTGCTAAACGTCGGGTTTTCCACCTTGGCCCCTACCTTCACTAAATAGGGCTTGCCGGCCTCGATGCTCGTGGCATCGCCGAAGGTCAGCGTCAATGCTTTCGTTCCCTCGTCGTAAGCCGTCTCAGTCAGCTTCTTCACCGTCCAGCCTGCGGGGATGTCGAGGCCGAAGGGCACTGCGAACGTGTTCCATCCGCCGGCTTGCAGTGTGCGCGTCAGCGTCACGTCGGCCTCGTAGCCGTTCCACTCGGTGAGCTTCTCGGTGTTGTCGTCCACCTCGTTGAGGGCGAGGTCGGTCTCATATTCCACCTCCAGCTCCACGTCGTAGTCGGGCACGTCGAGCACCCACTCGTTCCTGGTGCCGGTCGGGGTGGCAAACAGCGGGTCGGAGGCCACATAGATGCAATTGTAGTACCAGTCGCCGCCACCGGTTCCGGGCTTGAAGTAGACGGTGTAGCGATCGTCGTTTGCTATCTCGCCGTTCTCTCCATAGTTGGGGCCGTCGCTGGGATACCAGTACTTGGCTGTGGCACCGTCCTCACTATAGACGATCTTGAACTGGCTGGTAGGTTCGAGCAGCAGCGTAATCATGTATTCGCCTACAGCATTTGGGTTCTCCGTCAGCTTATACTTGCTGTCAGGAGTCCAACCGTTCATGTTACCTACCAGGTAGTAGCCAATTTTTTCCATTGCGGCTATTTCCTCATCGGTGTAGTATGTCACTTCCAGCTCGACGTCGTATTCGGGCATCGTGCTGAGTGTCCACACCGTACCGTCGGCACTGGGCGTGAGGTCGATGGGGTCAGGGTCTTGTGCCCATGCGCCCGTCGCCACTGTCAGCAGCA
>JAFYDA010000083.1 GCA_017545045.1 Prevotella sp.
CGAGGGCATCATCCTGGGCGTGCTGAAGCAGATGACGCGATGCATCCGCGAGCTGATCCTCGACGGTAAGCCCGTGAAGCTGACCGACCTGTGCATCTTCAAGGCCGCTGTCACCTCAGGTCCTGCCGCCAGCTATCTGGCCTACGACCTGGGCAAGGACGTGAAGAAGGTGCGCCTGGCATGCTTCGCCTGTGGCAAGTTCACGCGCTCAGAGTTGGCCAAGGCCTCGAAGCTGAGCTACACGTCGCTGGCGCAGAGTCTGCGCGACGCCGAGGCCGAGCAGCAGCAGGAGGATGACGATGACAATCCTTAATTAAGTAGAATCATCTGACACTTTTTGACGCATGAAGAGTAAGGAGTTTTGGAAGTTTGCCATTCAGGTGGCTATCAGTGTGCTGACGGCGATTGCCACAGCACTGGGAACAGTGAGTTGCATGGTGTAGCTGAAAAGCCCTGGCGTCGATGCCAGGGCTTTTATTAATTCTGTTCAAGCACCTCGATGGCCTTTTTCACGATTTCGCTTTCCTCGTTGATGACGGAGAAATACTCGCTCATGTCCCACAGGTCACGTGCCACGAGGGCCTTCAGCTGGAGTTTCAGGTAGGGCAGCGTACGCTCCAGTTCGTCATTGTCCTTAGGCTCCACTTTCTGTTTCTTAGCCTCGGCCAGGATGTCATCAACGAGTGACTGAGGCACGGAGAAATGGCGCTTGAACTTCTCGAACTTGGGGTATTGCTTCTGCAATTCCTTACGGTGGCCGTCGACGTAGCGCAGGTTCTGCTGGATGATGATGCTCTTGGCAGCCAACTGACGGTGGAACGGCGTGTAGCGCGTAGTGTCGAGCGGCACAAAGTAGTCGGGCATGATGCCGCCGCCGCCATAGACGATGCGGTGACGGTTCAGTGTCTGGAACTTCAGCGAATCGGCAAAGTGAATGCTGTCCTGATTGGTCAGCTCTCCCTTCTTCAGGCGGTTCACCAGATCCATCGCATAATCCTTAGGCTTGCCCTTCTCGTAAGGTTTCTGTATGCAACGGCCCGAAGGCGTATAGTAGTGGGCAATGGTAAGACGTATCATCGAGCCGTCGGGCAAGTCGATGGGACGCTGTACGAGGCCTTTGCCGTAGGTACGGCGACCTACGACGTAGCCGCGATCCTGATCCTGGACGGCTCCGGTGACTATTTCGGCAGCCGAGGCGGTGTACTCGTCGACGAGCACGATAATCTTGCCCTGCATGAACTGCCCTTCGCCGCGGGCACGATATTCCTGACGCGGCACACGGCGCCCTTCGGTATAGACAATGAGGTCGCCTTTGGTCAGAAACTCGTCAGCAATGTTAACGGCTGCCTGCAAGTAGCCGCCGCCGTTCTCCTGAAGGTCGAGGATGAGATTCTCCATACCCTCGATATACAGATCCTGCAAGACATCGCAAAACTCCTTGTGGGTGTTGGCGCCGAAGTTGCCGATGCGGATATAGCCGATGCCGGGACGTATCATGTAGGCAGCATCGACCGACTTGACGGGAATCTTGTCGCGCACGACGGTGAACGTCAGCCGATCGGCAATGCCTGAGCGGACGATGCCGAGCACGACCTTTGTGCCCTTGGGACCGCGCAGACGGCGCATGATTTCCTCCTTAGACATCTTAACGCCGGCAATAGCAGTGTCGTTGACAGAGACAATGCGGTCGCCGGCAATGATGCCCACTTTCTCTGAAGGCCCGTTGGTGACGGGCTGAATGACCATCAGCGTGTCATCAATCATATTGAACTGCACGCCAATACCCTCAAAATTGCCATTCAGCGGTTCGTTCATCTGCTTGACCTCCTTAGCATTGGAATAAGTGGAATGCGGATCGAGTTTCTCAAGCATACCGCGGATGGCATCCTCCACAAGTTTCTGTTCATCAACGGAGTCTACGTAAAGGTTAGTGGTAGCCACTTCGGCTATCTGCAGCTTACGTAGCGGACTGTCCTCGCCCAAGTTCACACGCATCTGGGCAGAGGCGGGTATCGTGAGCAGCAACAACATCGCTGCACACAGGAGATTTTTCATACGGTTATTCATATTGGTCTTCTTCCGGGCGGTCTTCCTCAATAATGAGGTTGTCGATGATGAAGTTCTGACGCTCCATCGTGTTCTTGCCCATATAGTATTCTAAAAGTTTCTGTACTTGATCGGTTTTATGAAGGGTCACCTGTTCCAGCCGGATGTCGGGACCGATAAAACCTGCAAACTCCTCAGGCGAAATCTCACCCAAGCCCTTGAAACGGGTAATCTCGGGATCCGGTCCCAGTTCGGCGATGGCTTTCTGCCGCTCTTCCTCGCTGTAGCAGTAGCGGGTGATGAAGTCGCGGTTGCGGCGCTTACGTACACGGAAGAGCGGTGTCTGCAGAACATAGACGTGGCCTTTCTTGATGAGTTCAGGGAAGAACTGTAGGAAGAAGGTGATGATGAGCAGACGGATATGCATACCGTCAACATCAGCATCGGTTGCTACTATCACCTTATTATACCGCAGGGTGTCGAGCCCTTCCTCAATGTCAAGAGCGGCCTGCAGCAGGTTGAACTCTTCGTTCTCATAGACCACCTTCTTGGTAAGCCCGAACGTGTTTAAGGGTTTCCCCCTTAAAGAGAACACCGCCTGCGTGTTCACGTCGCGACTCTTGGTGATGGAGCCGCTGGCCGAGTCGCCCTCGGTAATGAAGATAGAGGACTCCTCCTTGCGGTCGTTCTTAACATCACTGAAATGGATGCGGCAGTCGCGCAACTTGCGGTTATGCAGGTTGGCCTTCTTGGCACGCTCACGGGCCAGCTTCGTCACGCCGGCCATGGCCTTACGGTCACGTTCACTTTCCTTAATTTTGTTTTCCAGAACTTCTGTCACGTCCTGATGGATGTGCAAGTAGTTATCGACTTCCTGTTTGATGAAGTCGCCCACGTATTTGTTGATACTGACGCCGTCGGGGGCCATGGTGAGTGAGCCAAGCTTAATCTTAGTCTGGCTCTCGAACATGGGTTCCTCCACGTTGATGGCGATGGCGGCAACTATGCCTGTACGAATGTCGCCATACTCATATTTGCCGAAGAAATCCCTTATTGTACGAGCGATATGCTCTTTGAAAGCACTCTGATGGGTACCGCCCTGTGTGGTATGCTGGCCGTTGACGAAAGAATGGTACTCCTCGCCGTACTGATTGGCATGGGTAAAGGCTATCTCGATGTCCTCGCCCTGCAAATGGATGATGGGATAGAGTGCCTCGGTGGTCATACGATCCTTCAGCAGGTCTTCCAGTCCGTGGCGGGAGAGAATACGCCGGCCGTTGTACATGATAGTCAGTCCCGTATTCAGGTAAGTATAGTTACGGAGCATGTTCTCCACGATCTCGTCATGGAACTGGTAGTTCAGGAACAGCGTGGCGTCAGGCTCGAAGAAGATATAGGTTCCGCTCTCGTCCTGAGAGTCTTCCGTCTTGTCGGAAATCATCTCGCCCCGCTCAAACGTGGCCATGCGCACCTTGCCCTCACGGTAAGAGCGTACTTCAAAATGCGCACTCAAGGCGTTCACGGCCTTGACGCCCACGCCATTGAGTCCGACGGACTTCTTAAAGGCTTTCGAGTCGTACTTACCACCGGTGTTGAGTACGGATACAGCCTCAATAAGTTTGCCCTGAGGGATACCACGGCCGTAGTCACGCACGGAGACACGCAGGTTGTCCTCAACGGTAATCTCCAGACGGTCACCAGCATGCATCTTGAACTCATCGATGGAGTTGTCAATAACTTCCTTCAACAGTACGTAGATGCCGTCCTCTGGCAGCGAACCGTCGCCCAAGCGACCAATGTACATACCAGGACGGGTCCGAACGTGTTCCATGTCCGACAAATGTCGGATGTTATCGTCATTATACTCAACAGATACCTGTATCTCTTTTTCTTCTTCCATTCTTTTTCTTAACTTCCTTCTTATAACAGCTTCTTATAACAGCGGCGACGCTTATGCTGTTCACTCTCAAGATAGGCCCACTGGCTCTGAACCTTGCTGTTGGTCTCCATCTCAACGTGCGTCTCACCCCACTTGAAGCCGTACTTCTGGTAAACGGGAATGAGGTGATAGAACAGCAGGGCATTGGCACCTTTGGCGCGGTATTCGGGCAATATGCCGATGAGCAGCAGGTCTACCACATCGGTCTTCTTGAACTGCAGCGCCCGCATGACGTGCCACCATCCGAAAGGCCAAAGCCGTCCCTTGCGACATTTTTGCAAGGCACGAGTAAGCGACGGTATGGTGATGCCCACGCCAATGACATCGTGGTTGGGCGTATTCCAGTCTTCCACCACGCAAAGCATATCCATTGAGAAGAATTTGAAATATTCATGCACGTAGGCATCCATCTGCTTAGGTGTCATCTCGGAATAGCCATAGAGGTGGCCGAAAGTCTTGTTGACCACGTCCAACACCTTGCGGCCGTATTGCTCAGGACCGAACACCTGACTACGCTTCAGGTTGGGCACATGCAGGTTATAACGCTGCATCGTCATCTCGGCTACACGACGGAATTTCTCGGGCATCCCCTCCTTGGGCACCCACAGTTTCCATTCCACGTAGTCGTTGTCCTTCTCGTAGCCTTCCATCTGCTCCATCAGGTCGAAGTAGTAACGGTAATTATAGCTTGTGGCCATCGTACCGAGCTGGTCGTTGCCGTAGTAGAGCATGCCCTCCGGATCCATGTCAGTAAAGCCCAGCGGACCAATGATGTCCTTCATACCCTTCTGGCGGCCATAATCCTCGACGCTCTTCAACAATGCCTTGAGCACGTCCATGTCGTTGATGATGTCGAGCCATCCGAATCGTACAGACTGACAATTCCACTGATTATTGTATCGGTGGTTGATGATGGCGGCCACACGTCCTACCAATTTCCCGTCCTTATAAGCCAGATAATACTCTGCCTCACAGAACTCAAAAGCCGGGTTCTTGTCCTTGCTGAAAGTCTTCAACTCGTCGCTGTAAAGGTTGGGAGCGTCATATTCGTTCCCCTTGTACAGTTCGTAATGGAACTCGATGAAGGCTTTCAACTCTTTCTTGGTCTCTACCCGTTTAATCTCCACTGATGCCATATTATACTTTTTTGTCGACATTTTTGCACAATGATGTGGCAAAGATACGCTTATTTTTTTAAAAAAAGAAAGAAAAATTTGGATTTTTCATTAAGTTAAATTACTTTTGCACTGAAAAATGGAAAATAATTATTACTAATTGCAATTAAGTATGAAAAAATCTTTGTTTTTTGCAGCAGCTATGCTGCTCATGTCTAATGCCATGATGGCGCAGGGCACATGTAAGAACGGCCCTAAGTCCTGGAATTTCGTAGAAGTCCAGGGTGGTGTTGAATGGACGGCAAGTGATGCCAAGATAGACAAGCTGCTCTCTCCTATTGGTGCTATTTCGCTGGGACGCTATTTCACGCCGGTGGTAGGTGCACGCCTGCACGTTTCGGGGCTTCAGGCCAAAGGCCGCTTTGAAGCACTTAACAAAGACTATAAATGGAACTTCATCACGACCGATGCCGACTTGCTCATCAACTTGACCAACCTCTTCAGCTGCAACGTCAGCCGTCCTCTGAACCTCATCTTTGTAGGCGGTCTGGGTCTTACTGACGCGTGGAAGAACGACGACATGAAAGAGATTGTCACGACCAATCCTAATCTGGCTCCTCTGGCATGGACAAGCAACAACCGCTTGAGCCATAACCTGCGTGCAGGACTGCGCCTGGAGACGAACGTCACCAAGCCGCTGGGTCTGTCGCTGGAAATTGATGCCAACAGTCTGGACGACCGTTTCAACAGCAAGAACAACGATGCCGACGACTGGATGATCAGCGGTATGATTGGCATAAGCTATCGCTTCGGCCATAAGAAGTGCTGCTGCCAAGCCAAGCCCGAGCCCGTTCCCGTCGTAGAGCCCGAGCCCGTTGTTGAGCCTGCTCCTGTTGTGCCCGCTCCCGTTGTCGTGGAGGAGAAGAAGCCCGAGCCCAAAGCTGTGGTAAAGACCGAGAAGCTGCACGAGACTATCTTCTACGTCATCTGCAAGTCGAACCCCGTGCCTGGCGGCAATGGTGAGATGCAGCGCGTAGCTGACTTCATGAACAAGTACAAGGATGCCAAGGTGATGGTTATTGGCTATGCCGACAAGGGCACTGGTAATGCCAAGGTCAACAAGATGTATGCCGAGCGCCGCGCTGCCGAGTGCAAGGACGCACTGGTGAAGAATTACAAGTGCGATGCTTCCCGCATCATCATCGACTCTAAGGGTGACACCATTCAGCCGTTCACCGAGAACGACAAGAACCGCTGTGTCATCATCGACTCTGAGGCTCAGTACACGGTTTACGAGTAATCAAGAGAACATGTGAATGATTTGCGAGGGTGGTAGCAAAGATGTAAGTGCTGCCACCCTCGCTTATTTTCAGCCGGCGGCGCAAGTCAGCAACCGCGAGAGGAAAGTTCCTGACGGTGATGTTGGCCTGGGTCAGTCCCTGTAGGTGCTGCTTCAGTTCCCGTTTGTTCATGGTGGTCACAGCTTCTATCTGAAACACACGGCCAGGGAAGCCTTCCACCTTCTCGGACGCCACGAAGAGGTGGCTGTTCGGGGCAATGGCCTTAACGCCGTATTGTCGGGAGAGCAGGCCGAAGCAGCCCGATTTCATCACCGCCGTATTCGGTTCGTAAAGCCACGTGCTGGCAGCAACATCAGATGCAAAAGTTTCAGGGTTGACAGCGGATGCAAAGGCTTCAGGGTCAACAGCATCTGGAGTAACGCGCCACGCACTGTCGTCGTTCACACAGGTCAGCGAAAGGCCTTCGCCATGATATAACAGCACCAGTAGTTCCTTGCACTCGTTGGCGACAGACACGATATGGACTTCACGTACATGCTGCCGGCCGATGTCAGCCACAGCCTTGCGCCAGTCGAGCATCGGCGAGAGCTTTAGCAGTACGCGATGCGACTTTTCCAGCAACTGCGGGAGCAATGCCAGCACGTCGGGCGTGCAGTCGCTGATGCTGTATGTACGTCCTCCGTGGGCGTCACGGCGGGCAGGATCCAGATAAATCAGGTCAGCGGGAGGCATCGTCTGCAGAAAGGTCACACTGTCAGCACACACCACTTCAGCCTGCGCCAGTCCTAATGTCTGGAAGTTCTCACGGGCAATGTCGCACAACGGCTCCTCGCGCTCCACATAGACAGCCTCCGCAAAGTGGCGTGCCATGAAAGAAAAGTCAACGCCAAAGCCGCCCGTGAGGTCGACAAGCCTCTGCCCTCCCCCGGCAACGATGGCTTTGTAACGTGCCGTCTGCTCACTGGAACATTGTTCCATGCTGAGGTGCGGCGGATAGACGATACCTTCAGTGCCGGCCCACGACGGCAACTTCTGCCTTGCCGTCTGGCGCCCGGCAATCTGGTCGAGTGCGAACAACAAATCCACTCCAGGGATTTTTGTTCCCTGGAGTGCCAATTGTCGCACGTCAGCGGCAGCATGATTGCGTATGAAGTCTGCCGTCGCTTGATTCATATTCAATCGCTTACGAACCTCTGATTATCGCAAGGCAAAGAAACGGCCATCGCCCGTAGCCATGCGCACCTGATAGAGGCCGGCCTCATCAGGCGACACCGTCAGCTGCTGACCGTTGTCCAGAACGGTGGTCAGCGTGCCGTCGGCATTGTAGCGGAACAGCTCACGGCTCTTACCATTCTGCTCAAGCGACCAAGCGTTCATCTTCTTGTCGTATTTGAAATAGCTCAGCTCGCCGGTAGGCGACTTCACCTCATAGCCGTTCTTCAGCGTCTTCACGGCATAGTAACGGCCGTCGGAGCCCATCACCTGCTGCGTCTTTCCTACGTTTGCCTGATGCACAGGGTTCTCACCCGACCAGAACTCAACCGTGTTCAGCACAACAGAGTCGACAAACAGACAGATACTACCCACGATGGGAGTCAGGATGAAGCCCACGATAGCATTCACATACTTGTTGCTGGTCATCGTACGCTGCCATTTGGCGTAGTTGTTGAACAGGTTGTAGGAACCGATGCACGAGCTGTACATCAACGTGCCCGTCAGCAGACAGGCAACAACTTTCAGATTCATCTTTTTCATTTTGTTTGATTTTCTAAGGGTTAATATTTAATGATTGGTGTAAAAATCTGAGATTCGCATTAAAGCCCTTGAGCACACAGGACAGAAGTCTGGCGACTCATTGGTTTTCATCCGGCAGTCCTTCGACGGACGCCACACGCCCTTCGACTGATAGCCGCCACCCTCGAACAGCCCGACGCGTCCTGTCGGGTCGGGCAGCATGTCGGCCCACTTCTGCTGGAAGTCCACCTTGGTGGTGAGATTCGGCTCCCACGGTTCAGTATCTGCAGGATACATCGGTTCCGGGTCGTTGCCGTATTCATACTCATCACCCAGTCCGCCATAGCTGTGGCCGAACTCATGAACCAGCACCTCCTTGAATGTGGAGTGGTCGCTGGTGGTGACCAGCAGCTGGTTGTAGATGCCTCCGCCACCGTAGATGTCTGTATTCACCAGCACGATGATGTGTTCAAAGGGAATTCCTGCCAGCAGGTCGTAGAGCCGGTGAATATCCTGAGTCATCAGGTAGCGGTTGCTGTAGAACGTGTCGTAATGGGTGGCAACAGGCGTACGGCTCCAACGGCCGAGGTGAGGCACACTGGGTCCGCTGTCGACAGACTCTGCCGCGACGGCCACGACGTTGAACCGTTGTTTCAGCGACGTAAACGGCTCATGGGCAAACAGGGCATCGACAGCCCGCTGGCAGTCATGGTAGAATTTGTCCGTCTGCTCCTTCGTATAGCCCTCAGCCACGATGGCCAGGTCGATGCAGTCTTTCACGTCGGGCACGCTGTCGGGAGTCCACACATAGCGATGGGGAACGTTGGCAGGCACCAGTTGCCTGATCAGGATGTCCTTCGGATCGATGGTGTGAGTCATCGTGGCTGCCACACGATTATGAAAATCCGTCAGCGTCAACGTCACATCCACCTTCTGCTTTGGAAAAGGCACGTTATAGCTGGCCTCGAAAGCCTTCTGCACATGTTGGGCCTCTTCCGTGGCCTGCCACTCCTGAAAGAGCGTAGAGAACGTATGCGTATAGAGCAGACGGCCTGTCGCATGGTCTGTCAGTTTCAGCTGTCCGTTTCCTCTCAGCGGCATTTCAGCCAGCCTACTTCGGCGACCGGCCCAACAGGGCGTGGAGAAAGCCTGTTCGAAAAAAATATGCTGTGAACGGTTATCACCGGCAAAGACATAGTCCAGACGCAACGTGCGGTCTTCAAAGTAGTCGTCAAACTGCTGGGCCAACGCACAGACGCCAGGGAAACAAACACCGACAAGCAGCAATAACCTCTTTAACATCATCTCTTCTAAATGTTGAGGGTGCAAAGATACGATTAAAAGCGTAAAAAAACAAATTAAAAAGACGTTTTTAGAAATTATTTCGTATCTTTGCAACGGTTTAATTTCATTAGCTTGTAAACAATGAAACAGAAAGCAATCATTACCATTCTCTTTTGGGCTACATACGTTGTGGCCAGCATGGCTCAGTCTGCCACGGGCAGCGAGCAGCCTGCGGGAGGGGATATTCCTGCCGCACCGCAGTTAGAATTCGCCCTTCAGCTGAAAGTGACCCTCGGTCAGGCCTTTTCCATCAACAACACACAACACGGGCGGCGGACAGTCATCCCCATAACAGGCGGCACCTTTGAAGGTCCGGGACTGAAAGGCACCATCATCAACGGCGGTGCCGACTACCAGCTGGCCAATGCCGACGGGCGCACGGAGTTGGAGGCCATCTACTGTATCAAGACCGATGACGACGTCTACATCCACGTCCGCAACCGCGGCATCATTGCTAACGGAAAAGACGGCGACGGCCGTCCCTCTTTCTACTTCAGGGCGGCACCGCAGTTTGAGGCACCGGCCGACAGCAAGTATGGTTGGCTGAACAACTCTCTCTTCGTATGCGCGCCCTCGTTCGCTTCCGGATTCCAAGGCATCGTGCTTAATGTATGGAGAGTGAAGTAAAGGGTCTTTAGAGACCTGCTACTCACTATGAATCTGCAGAGGTTCCACAGAAAGTTCCCACGGCCTGGGACAAAGATCCCACGGCTTGGGACAAAGATCCCACGGCTTGGGACAAACACGCGGAGGCTCCACAGAAATCCGTAGAGGCTCCACAGAAAAATAACCATCAGCGCCACATGAGACGGATCACTGGCCAGCTGTGAGAACAGGTTGGCGGCTAACATAAAGACAGGTGCGCCAGGTGGGTGTCCAATCTCCAACTTATAACCACACGCAATGAATTCAGGACAATCCCACAGACTGGCCGTTGGCTCTACAGTCAGTCCATAGACAATAGCGGCAATGGCGAAGACAAGCCACGCCATGCAAGTGTTGATTCTCGAAAAAGATGTTTGTTTCATCATACGTTTGCCTTTTTCCGGCAAAGGTATGAAGACTATCATTTGAGGACGCTGGTCAGAGAGTGAGAGAATCGTGGCTGTCGATACTTGCGGACGTGGACGATCACATTATTAGTATCAGAATACACATGCCCATCCTAATTTACGGACGAGTTATTGTAACAGATTCCTGTCACGAATAGGGATTGTAACCGAGACAGTCTCTCGCTGGTTATCACGTTCAGCGATATTGGCTGTATCGAGGTCATGCTGTGTCTGCATGTTCATCCAAATGTCAGCAGGGATGCCAAGTGCTTTCTCCAAGGCTACAGCCACGTTGAGCGATACC
>JAFYDA010000084.1 GCA_017545045.1 Prevotella sp.
CTATAGGTAGGATCAACGAGCAGGTCGAGGGCATCGTAGTTGAAGTCGAAATTCTCACGCTCGTCTGCTGTCATCGAGCACCAGGAGTCGATGGCGCTATAGGCTTTTCCTGCCTCGAAGTAGGTACCGCCATAGAGACCTTCCTCTGTGCAGTAGTAGGCATCGTCGAAGACACTCGCCAAGAAGGCTGTAGCCTTGGCATCAGCAGTCCCATTGTCATCATTAACATATTTATTCTTAGCGATGACCTTTGTTTTCAGGGCTGCTATTTCATCTGCTGTCATCAGCTTGCCTGCATAGACATAGTCGTTGGCAGAGAACTCTATGAGGGCGGTGCAGACCTTGGCGGGTAAGGCAACAGCACTGCTACCTCCAGTAGTGAGGGCTGTCCATTGGGCATCGGTATAGTTCGCCTTATAAATCGGCGTACCGGGATTCAGGTGCTGCTTTTCAGTGCCGTCTTCATCATTCTTCACCGAATATTCCTTCTTCACTATATAGGCCGGCTCAGTCACCGTGGCCTGTTTGTTATAGACGTAATACTGATCCGTGCCAACCACCTCGGTGCCATTGGCTGTGAATTTGCCATCTCCTGAAGAAGAGGTACAATATGTATTACCAGCGGTCAGTTTTGTTCCTGCTGCAACAACTGGGTAGAGTACGACGTTAGACGAAACTCCTGTGTCATATTTGTTTTTGTCTGTTCCAGAAATGATGTCACCAACCTTTTTCATTTCCTGACCATAGACGCTGTTGCCAGCCTTTGGCGTATAGGTAGGTCCAGCGATGTAGTCAGTCTTAGTGATGTTCTGACCGTTTTTATCCTTTCCACTGTCGTATAGCTCCGTGCTGAGCTTGTTAGCCTGTGCGGGAGCAGCGATCTTGGTGTAATACTTATTCCACACCATGGGATTGTTCACGTCGTAGGTGAGCACATAACCCGTTTTGCTGCTCAGGTTGTTCGAGGGACGGAAGACGTAGTCGAAGGCTGCATAGACAGGATTGTTTTTATCATCTACGACAGCCACACTATTTCCGTTTGTATCAACAGTAGCCTTCTGAACAGCAGGCACTTCCACGGCATTATCGCCAGAGTCAACAACTTGCATGTTGTTCCCCGCAGCGGTCTGCAGCAGTTCGTATTCCGAGGGCAGCATCACGTAGCCTGCCGGGTAATAGTTGTCGCCAATCTTACAACTGTCGATCACGACGTAGGTCTCTTTCACGAACCTGGCCTTCTCGGCATCGCTCATCAGGCGATAGTCCCAGTAACTGACAGGATCGTTCAATAGGTAGGTGGTGTTGTTGATGATGATCTCATCATCGGCATTGGATGCTTGGTCGCCCAACTTGTTACCATTCTTATCGTAGTAGGCGTAGTAGTTGGGCTGCACCTCGCGCAGTGTCATACGTCCGTTGGAGGCAGCCGAGATGGTGAGCGGCATCTCCACCTTCTCGGCATAGGCATTGGCCGAGCCGGTATAGGCAGAGATATACTGGTCGTAAACGTAGATGCTACCACGGATAAACCAATAGTGGGCCGGAGACTTCGTGTAACCGTCCTTATAGACACCACCGTTGGGGTAGCAGTCGTCTACAATCTGCTTGGTGTTGTGGACGAAGTTACCCGAGGTCTCGATTTGCTGCAAGTCGTCAGTTGCATTCTTGTCAGTATAAGTGAAGCGTCGGTAGGTACGGGCAGACTCGTTTTCGGCCAGCAAGGTGACCTTGCCATAATATTCATTGTCGCCAGAGGTTATGGTAGGATCTCCGTGCCACGTCTTGATGCCATGCTCGTTGCGGGCATAAACGTAACCACCACCCATACCGTGCATCACGTTAATCAGGTCGAGCTCGATGACGCCGGTGATATAACCCCAGTCGTCCTCGCCAGTGAGTTCACCCTCTTCGCGCTTGATTTCCAGATAGACGCCCGAGGCCAGGGCCACCTTGTTATGGCTGATACCGTTGTTGCGGTTCTTGGCTATAGGATTAGATGCCTTCCACTGATAATAGGTAGTTCCAGCCGGATTGATTGAACCGTCCTCATTTACTCCATAATGGGTAGTAGTACCATTATAAGTAACGTCTGCTTTATTTGCAGCGATACTGGAATCGGTCCTGCGAATGGCCGAGTGGTCTGCGGTATTGTCTGTTTCAGTGAAGAACACGTCGCTGGTGAGATTGCCTAAGTAGTTCACCTCATTGAAAATACCGAAGTAGTTGCCGTGTACTTTGTCTTTTTCATCTGTATCACCGGCTTGCGACTCGTTCTTGTTCAGGGAGACCTCATCCACACGGTTAATGGTGTAGAGGTGGTAGTCGACGGCATCGACCACACGGTCTTCAGCACCCTTCAATACGATACGGCTGCCGAACACACCGCACATGTCTGCACGCTGGATGGTGTTCAGCGGGCGACCGTCGTAGATATTGGTCACACCAAAGAGTGTCCACTTACCTTTTTCACCACTATTTTCATCACCAAACATCAAGACATATTCGCTCTCTTCTATCTGGTCGTTTTTCTGGAAGGCTTTTTGGCCCTGCTGCCATTTCTTCTTCTCTGCTTCTGTAATATATTGTGACAAACGAGTATAGTCATCATTGGAAATCTTCTGACCTCTCTTATAAGTTTCACTGAACGTTTCGTCACCAATTTTGTATGTAAAGGTATAAAGCTCCTGACACTCCCAATAATAGAAGGTGTGTTTTTCAGCTGTCACATACTTCAGTTTATAGTAGGCTTTCTGGCGGTCGGACAGCTTTTCATAGTCCTTTAACTCCAGTGTTTCTTTCAGGCTGTAGTAGTCGGTGCCGTAATTGTCGATATGCAACTCACGGAAGCCATCGACCAGCGTGAGGTTACCATCGCCATAGAGACCGCCCATCTCCTCTGTACCAAGGGATACGAGGTCGTAGTTATAGACGTCGCGCAGCGATGCTGCAGCGTTGCCATACACCGTCACCGTGTTAGCATAGAGGTTATCACTACCCTCGGTGATGTTACCACCGGCAAAGAGGGCATTGTGGATGGTGATGCCGCTGCGGTCGAGCTTATCCCATTTCTTGAGACCAGATGCCTCATCTGTGCCCTGATCCTTGTTTCTGTTCTGAAGCTGGTTCAGAGCCTCCAAGGGCACATATTCACCTTTAGCATAAGAGGCCTTGACACCCGTTGTCGCATTGGCAGTAAAGCCGCTGATACCGCCTTCAGCAGTGACCTTGCAGTAAGGCTCAATGGCGATGTAACAATCGCGTGTCAGTCCACCGTGAGATTTGAGCTGATTCTTACCGTTAACTGTTTCTGTCACAGGATTGATGTAATAGAAGCCGCCACCATCGGTAGGAACACCCTTTGTCAGGTGTTCGTCGCTTCTGTCGGAACCGGCCTTCGTTCCTGTGGCACTATAGACATAGCCCTCGTTACCACCGCCGAACACGTTGCCGTAGCCCAGCAGCACACCGGCCTTGGTGCCGATCTCGCCACCACGGATATGTACGTCGGTAGAGCCGAAGACATAACCCTTCGAACTGCGGTCCATGTTGTCCTTTTCCTCCTGACTCTGGAAATAGCCTTCACCGTTCCAGTTGTCATAGCCTCGACCACCGCCGAAAACGTCGCGCATCACATGGCCGCCCCACAGATAGACATGGGTTTCACCTCCCTTGTAGATGGCTGCAGGCTGACAACCTTCAAAACCATAATCGTGCTTGATATAAGGTGTGTAATCGAAGACCGCAGCAACCGCTGGTGACATTAGATATGTAAGAGTGTCCGCATGCACAGTACCACGTCCCACGGGTCCGATCTCACCGCCGCCATAGAGGCTGCCACGGACAGTGCCGTCCCACATGTTGATGTGGGTACGGTCAACATAGCTGTTGGCCACATAGCCGCCACCGAACACGTTGCCACCCTTTTCCAGATCATTGTCACCTGGGGTCTTGTCATCGAGTTCAGGCACATACTCGTATTTGGCGGTTTGCCCTTCTGCTGCCGTATTCTTGTAGCGATAGCCAATGTATCCGTTGTTGACCGTCACGTAGGCATCGCCAAAGATGGCGCCACCCTCACCGCCGCCATAGACGTTACGGGTGATAGAGGGAATACCGTTCACATGGCTGGTGCCGTCGATGTCGCCAATGACGACATGAGCCTCACCGTCGCGGTCAGTTGCCATGTTGGCGATATGACTGATAGATCCTGAGTGATAGCCCACACTGCCGCGCCAGCCGCCGCCGTAGACATTGCGCACAGTGCCGCCCCTGATATAGGCATTAGCCGAGGCGGTGAAGTTCTCGGCACCAAACAAGTCATAGACGGCTCCTGACGTACCGGCCGCATAGATGTCCTTATTGACAGTGCCGCCTAAGAGTGCGACGTAAGTCGTGCCATAGACATCGCCACTGCCGGCAAACTTGTCTTCTTCCATTCCAAATCCACCGGCGTATGCGTAATTTCCTACGTAAGCACCCTCATGGATGATGACGTTGGTGTTGTATTTATAGGTCTTTGTCGAGCGGTCGTCCATCTCCGCCGTACGGGTCAGCGGGTTGTTCAGGTTGGTGGCCGTATTGCTGGCGTAATCAGCGAAATCAGCAGGGTCGTAGCCACTGCTGCCCAGCGTCCAGGCGACCTTCCACTCATCTGTTGGTTCTGTTGGTATGTTATATGGATTTTGGTCGTAGTATTTCGCCACGCTCTCGGCATTCATCACGCCGCCGGCCTCGCCGCCGCCATAGACTTCGTAGACGTTGGCTCCATTCTTGAGATCGATTTGAGTATATTCATTCCACGTGCGTGAGCCGTAGCCTGCGCCATAGACATTGGCCGTAGTCATGCCATACTGATAGTGGCTCTGGCGGACGGGCACGTCGATGTTGATGAAGCCATAGAGGGTGCGTCGCTGGTTGTTGTTACCGCCATAGATAGCACCCAGCATGAGGGGATTGCCCAGATTATTGCCGTTAGCATCGACACGGGGACGGTTGTTCACCAATACGGCATCGGGGCTGTGATACTCCACGTGAGCTTCGTACACATCGCAGGGCTTGTAGGTTTCGGTGCCATAGCCGCCACCGAAGATGCTGCCGATCTTAATAGTGGAGCCTTGAGGCACGTTGACCAACGTGCGGCGGGTGACACCCTCCTCGTAGCTGGCACCGTAGGCTGCACCGATGTCGCCGCGCACCAGGTCGATGATGGCAGAGGCACGGTCGAGGTCGAACGTCGGATTGTCTTGTCCGTCAACAGCCATCGTCTCGCTGTAAGTGTATTTCATGCCGACACCTCCCCAGGCACCTGCACCGAAGACCTCCATGTTGCCGTATTTGTTGAAGTTGGCGGATTCAGAAGATTCGGAAGACTCGGATGTCTCCGAAGAGCCGGATGAGCCGGTTGTCTCGGCAATCTGCGGGATGTCGATAAGCACATAACTGCGGTTCTGCAACAAATCACGCTCTTTCTCACCCGATTGTCCTTGTCCGGCACCGAACACGCGCTTCACCACGTTGTTACCATGAGGGTAGGTGGGTCGAAAGTTGACGAAAGCATTGTCCACACGGGGTTTGTAGAAAAGTGGGTTGCCATTGTCCAATTTGGAGTCGCCACGATTTAAGTCTGTAGTAGCCGTCTCACCATCTGTATAAGTATAGCGCTTGAATTTGGGATCGGAATAATCATAAGTACCATAGCAGCCGCCAAAGATTGCATCGGCACGGCCCTGCAGATATTCCGTGTAGGCACCGGCTGTCAGCACGTCGGGATGGGGTTTTGTCGAGGCATTATATCCATGCACCATACTGAGCACATCCAGACCATAGGCGTCGCTGGCTTCGCGAACGCGGTAAGTGAAGTCCTTCGAGCCAAAGATCCTACCGCCCAAGTCGTTAGCACCGTATGTGATATCACGAACCCAAGTGAAGCCTGGCGTATAGTACGACTCATCTTCGAGACCATTCGACGGCGTACCCAATTTGCCCATCGTCTCCTTGTAGGCAGGTTTGATCTGTCGGCCGATATAGGTCTCGGTA
>JAFYDA010000085.1 GCA_017545045.1 Prevotella sp.
CGAGGTGGTGATGCGTGCAATATCTACCGACTTCAAGACCTGGACAAAGGATGAACTCTGGGCACTCAACGGCCCCGACTACGGCTATTCTGGTAACGACTTCCGTGACCCACAGATTTTCGTCGCCGACGACAACCTCTACCACATGGTCATCGCCACCTATCCCAGCGGTGGTGGCGACCCCTGCTTCGCCGAGTTCAAGAGCAGCGACCTGAAGTCTTGGGAGCACGTGGGCCGCTTCAAGATGATCTGGGACCGTATGCTCGAGTGTCCTGACATCTTCAAGATGGGCGATTACTGGTACCTCGTCTATAGCGAGAGTTTCAAGGCCAGCTGGAGCCGCAAAGTGAAGTATATGATGGCCTGCACCTACGACGAGCTGAAAGCCTGCTTCAACGACGGACCGAAATGGCCTGCCGATGGTCACGAGGGTGTCCTCGACAGCCGCGCCTTCTATGCCGGCAAGACCGCCTCGAACGGTAGCGATCGCTTCATCTGGGGCTGGTGCCCCTTCCGCTCTGGTGCTGACATCCATGAGAAGAACATCAACGTTGGCGCTGGTGACGGCAATGAACCCAACTGGTCGGGTGCGCTGGTCTGCCACAAGATTATCCAACACAATGACGGTACGCTGACCTTGGGCGCAGTACCTGCTATGGCCTCGAAATACAATCAGGCTGTTAGTACTAATGTCATGGGGTCGAACGGCTATAACGGCGGTACGCTCTCTGGCGACGGCGCATACGTGCTCTACAACCGTCTCGCTACGGCCAACCATATCTCGTTCACCGTCAAGACCTCCAACATCTGGGACAAGTTTGGCATCTCCTTCGTCCGTAGCACCGATGCGAAGAAGTACTATACCATCGTTGTCAACCCCGAGGACGATAACCACCGCAAGCTCAACTTCGAGCAGGAGGGTGAAGAAGGCAAGGGCTTCATCGAGGCCGCCGATGGCTATTGGTTTGAGCGTCCTGCTGACAACACCTACAACATCGACATCTACACCGACAACAGCGTCCTGACACTCTATATCAACGACATTTGCGCCTATACCCAGCGCATCTACGGCATCAACAAGAATTGCTGGAGCATCAACAACTACGGCGGCTCTGTTACCGTCAGCGACGTGAAAGTCAGCCAGCAGTAATTGCGGTTTTTATGAATAATCGTTCAATGTAGCAGAATAATGTTACATTGAACGATTTCTCTTATCCTATGTAACATATTTTATTATCTGGTTGGCCAGTTTGCTGTAATTTTGCACTCAGAAAATTTCAAGTGTCTAACCCTTTAAACAAAAAAATGATGAAGAAAGTATTTTTACTCCTTTGCCTTTTGGCAACAACCACCATTGCTACGGCCACTGATCTTTGGGAAGGTACGCACGCAGTAGATTGGTCAAACACGTTGACTATCGAGGCTGCTAAGTTTGCAGACGCTCAGGTAGGACAGAAAATCGTCGTTGAATTCAAAGATGCCACGGGAGAAGTTATTGAACTGCACTCGAACGGCGGCATGCTGCCAGGCACACGCTACGCCCACTCTCTCTATGCCGACCAGCACGAAATGGAAGTGTTCATCACCCCGGGAATGCTTGCCTGTCTGAAGGAGCACGGAATGGAGATTTGCGGCAAGGGCTTCACCGCTACCAAGGTATGGTATGGCGACGGCAAGGACAATGTCGATGGGAACACAGTATGGACAGGCTACTTCTGGATGGACGAATGGAGTACGTTAGAGGTGGCCAAGACCTCATTCGATGGTATCAACTGGAGCGACTACAAGGCTATCCGCTTCTATTCGGAGGCTAACCGCACGGATTATGTCATCAATGTGCTTACCAAGTGGGGGGATGGCGGCAAGTTGGGTGATCAGACGACGATGACCATGACTAACGAGTATGTCGAACTCAGCCTTGAGGGCATTGATATGACTGCAAAGCTGGCTGACGTTGACAGGCTCATGGTTCAGTGCAACAAGGAAGGCGGCAATCCCTTCAACTTCACAGCCATCGTGCTCGTCAAGAAAGAAACCACGGGTGTCAGCGCTACGCTAATGGATAGTGAGAAAGTGGATGGTAAAGCTTATAACCTCGCTGGGCAGCACGTAGATAGTCCCAGCAAGGGCCTGTATATCGTCAACGGGAAAAAGGTTTTGGTTAAAAAGAATAGATATTGATTCATTATTGGTATTTAGTTAGTTGGTAAGGAAAAGATTGCTTTTCAGGATAACATTTATAAAAGAATTGTTACAACGAACGATTATTTATAGCAAATGTAACAGAAATGACAGCGTTTTAGCGAGAAATCCTGTATCTTTACAGCAGAATATTAATAACTAAAAACAAATGAACATGATGAAAAGATGTTTAATGACACTGACAGCAGTCATGACGCTGACAATGGCCAAGGCTCAGACGGTGATACCTCAGGCTTGTGAGCAGAGCATCGTGACGCCGAAGAACACTGGACGCTATCTGTGGCTGCCCATCCAGGAGTCAGCTCCTGAAGGGAAGGTGCAGGTTATCGTGAACGGTATGTTGCTGATGGAGCAGAACGTACGTATGGCTCGTGAGCAGGTGGACTATTATGTAGCACTCGACTTGCAGCCGTATCATGGCAAGGAGGCACTGCGAATCTGCGTGCAGAATGTGCCGACGGGAAGCGTGTGCTTCAAGAAGCTGGTACAGAACGATGATGCGGACTATGCGCTGATTGATGAGAAGTTTCGCCCGCTGTACCACCATACGCCCAAGCGCGGATGGATGAATGACCCTAATGGGATGTTTTATAAAGACGGTACCTGGAATCTGTACTATCAGTACAACCCCTACGGTTCTATGTGGGGTAATATGCACTGGGCCCACTCCACCTCTACCGACCTCATCCATTGGAAGGATGAGGGCGTGGCACTCGCTCCCGACGTGTGGGGGACGATGTTCAGCGGATCATGTGTGGTAGATCGGGGCAACGTTGTCGCTATGTACACTGCCAGCCGTCCCACTCCCTTTGGCGGTGACGTGCAGGCGCAGTGTATAGCCTTCTCGAATGATGGCGGTAAGACGTTTACGAAGTATGAGGGAAACCCCGTGCTGACTGCCGAAGACAAGGACTTCCGCGACCCTCGTCCGTTCTGGAACGAGGACGTCAAGGCCTGGAACCTCATCCTCGCAGTGGGACAGGAGATGCGAATCTACTCATCACCAGATTTGAAGACATGGAAGTACGAGTCGTCTTTCGGTAAGGAGTATGGCAACCACGGCGGCGTATGGGAGTGCCCCGACCTCTTCCCTCTTACCCAAACAACCAAACAACCAAACGACCAAACGACCAAAAAGTGGGTGCTGCTGTGCAACATCAACCCCGGCGGTCCCTTTGGCGGCTCGGCCACGCAGTATTTCGTCGGCCAGTTCGACGGCCATAAGTTCACCTGCGAGTCGATGCCGAAGGTGACGAAGTGGCTGGACTACGGCAAGGACCACTATGCCACCGTCTCGTTCTACAATGCTCCC
>JAFYDA010000086.1 GCA_017545045.1 Prevotella sp.
AGCCATAAAGAATACTTTCGTTGTCTTCATTGTCTTTACGTTTTAATTGTTGAATTACATTCACGTTCTACACTGGGTTAATTAACTGAACGGGCTGCCGCTACCGGGATACGAATTAGGTTGATCCAGTCCACCGCTAACCTGCAGCAGTTGCAGCTGCTGCCTCATCTCAATAACCCCCCATGAGGGCTTCTCATACTTTTTTTTCTTCATCTTAAAGTTTGTTTATTATTGAATATTTTAAATGCTCTTTCTATCCGCCTTGTTTGGCATCCTTTGGATGCAAAGTTAAGAAAAAAACAAAACATGCAAGCACAAATAGCCTGCTACATGCTGTTTTTTACGATTTTGAAACAAAATTTGTTTATTTTGAAAGTCCATCACGGCTATTTAACCTTCATTAGCAGATGATCAACAAATCTGCGAGTCATAATAATATTGGTATTTATTTGGCAATCTCGTAATAATAATGTACCTTTGCAGACATGAATACAATCCATCAGCAACTCTTTGGCCTGCTACGCTGGGCATTTAACGGAACACCCTTCACGATGGAGCCGACGGAGGAGGACTGGGCAGCGTTAGACCGCTTGGCGCAGGAACAGTCGCTTACGGGGGTGGTGTATTCGGCCACCACAACATTACCGGCTCACCAGCGGCCGCCAATGGGGCTAGCGATGTATTGGATGAGTGAAGCGGAGACCATACGAGGCCGGAACAGACTGATGAACGCAGAGTCGGCACGGCTGACGAAGTTTTTTGCCGACGAGGGTCGGCAATCGGCCATCCTGAAGGGCCAGTCGAACGCCCTACTCTATCCCGACCCCCTGATGAGACAATCCGGCGACATCGACATCTGGGTGGAGGGGGGCCGCGAAAGCGTGGTTGCACTGCTTAGGAAACTGGGACTGGTGGATGAAGGACCATTGCGTGAGTTCGACCGTCCCGACAGAGCCACCATCTCGTACCATCATGTTCATCTGCCAAATAACGACAAAGGCGTATCGGTGGAGGTGCATTTCAGAACCACATCGGGCAATCTTAACCCCTTTACCAACAGGAGAATGCAAAGATGGCTGGAGGAGGAGATAAAGAATATAACGGCGGTTCAGACCACCCCGCCTGTCGGCAGGGAGAAGAGCACCTTTAATGCGCCATCGATACGGTTCTCATTGGTGATGCAGCTGGCACATATCCAGCGCCATTTCTTCGAAGGCGGCATCGGACTGCGACAATTATGTGACTACTACATGCTGCTGCGCCATGCTACCGACGACGACCGTCGAGAGGTGGCCAGCCAGCTGAAACGCTTCGGACTGCGCTATATGGCCGGGGCGATGATGTGGGTGCTCAGTGAGACACTGCATCTGGAGCCCAGACTGATGCTCTGTGAGACCGATGCCAAGCGAGGACAACAACTGCTCGATGAGATCCTGGCGGGCGGCAACTTCGGGAAATTCAACGACCGGAAGAAGACCGACAGCGACCTCGTGTTCATACTCAGAAAGGAACGGATGCGCATGCAGATGGCATCCATCAATCCGTCGGAGATGTTCTGGGTGGAGCTCAACCACTGGCGGGAGGTCTTTTCCCGACTGCCTGAGCGCATCCGCCGGCGCAGGTTGTCACTAAGATGATATAAGGGTAAAAGGAAGGATATGAGAATCAAGAAAGGATTTGTGTTGCGCGACGTATACGACAAATACGCAATAGTTGGTGAGGGCCTTGATGCCATGAACTTTGGCAAGATAATCCCCCTGAACGAGTCGGCGGTCGTGCTCTGGAAACAAGCGGAGGAGTTGGGCGAATTCAATGTGGAGCAGCTGGCTACGCGGCTCTGCGAGGAATACGATGTGACAATGGATGAAGCCCGGCAAGATGTGGCGAAGGTTCTCAGCGGATGGCAGAGCATAGGTATTATCTCAGAGTGAGTCTTTTACCTCAAAATGCTGATAGTCCTTACGGGTGGTCCAGTCACCGCCCCACTCGAAGCCGGCCTCAGTGAATAGCTTGAAGCAGAGATCATTGTGGTCTATCTTGTAGGGGAAGTCCCACGAGCGGTCGCAGTAGGGCTCGCCAGTGGCGGGCTGGATGAGAAGCGTGCCGTCGTCGAGAGTCTTGATGTAGGGGTTGTAGAGCGTGTTGATGTCGATGGCCAGTCCACGGGCATGCTTCGAGAGATTGTTCGTGGCAGCGATGTTACGATAGCAGAAGCACGACGAGTTGTTGTCGCGCATCTGCGTCTCGTCGTCGGCATCATACACATCGGGCAACAACATGCGCTGGATGGGGTATTTCGCATCGAACAGCTTTCGCAGGATGCCGACCACGCAGTCGGCAATCTTTACGTTGACGATCATCTCGCCCACGTGCATCTGATTGTCGTAGTCCCAATGCAGGGCGCGCACATGGCGCAGGTCGTCGCGGCCAATATAGGGATTCTCCTTAAAGGTTTTTCCCTGCATGCGCGCCCACACACCGTCGGGTATCGGCTCAGCAGCAAAACAATAGTCAATGCCTCCGAAGGCTGCAACGACCTCGGCTGTCACAGTCTTTCCGGCCTGCCACTGGTCGAGTGCCATTGTGTCGGTCATGTCGGGCACAACGTTGTTATCGCTATTGCCGCACGCCGTCAGCACCATCGCGCCGCAAACGAGGATGGCGGCCATCATCCATTGAATCATTCTATTCATATTGTATTTTTTTAATAATTTGTCCTCACCCACTCGATAATCCTGAGGAAGAAGGTGAGGGCCGATGCCTCGTGGTTGGTCGTGCCGAGGCTCTCCTTCGCTTCACCGCTATAATCACCGACAAACTCCTGTATTTTGACACCTTTACTCTTGAGGAACTTGCTCATGGCATAGAAGTTCTCCACAGGTACCACATCGTCCTTCGTGTCGTGGAAGAGCATCACGTCGAAGTCTTTGCGGGGCGTCCAGCCGCTGGTGAGCGCATCCTCACTGAAGGCCGTCTTGAATCGGCGCGACAGGGCGCTATTGGTATTGAGAACGGCCGCTGTACAGAAGTCGCTCGTCTTTTTGGTCTTGATCAGTTCTTCGTCGAGGGCCTTGCGCTTGTACTGCTTACTGAGGAACCACTCATCGAAGTTCTTGGCCACGGGGTCCTTCAGATAGTCGTGGATGCCGTAACCCAGACGGAAGAAGTGGTTGTAGGCCCAGAGCACGTTGCAGACGGTGCTGGGCATCTCGGTGTCGCCTTTGGTGATGGCGTCATACATCGAGTTGATGTCGTAGGGACCATCGCCGGCGAAGGCTCGTTTCACCTTAATCTCAGGATGGCGTTCTGAGATCTCGCGCAACACGCCCATTGTGGTCTGTCCACCCTCCGAGTAGCCTGCAATGACGAAGTCGTTGCCTTTCTTCACCTTCAGATCGTCTATCATCCGCTTGGCAGCGAGGTAGGCATCGAGCGAGGCGCGACCGTTGGCCCGTGAGATACAGTAGGCCTGCGGCTCTTTCTCAGTGATGCCGAAGCCGTAGTAGTCGGGTGCCACGACGATGAAGTTGGTGAAGGCGGCTCCCGTTGGGAACTCAACGGCTCCACGAGAAGGTGCCTGTGTAGTGGCGTAGATCGTGAAGTGGTTGTAGAGCAGAATGCCGTTGTAGGGCTTACCCTTCTCTATCAGCGTCTTATCGACCGTGATGGTACCGCTAAGTGTGCAGGGATTGCCGAAGGGATCGACCGAGGGGTAGTTAAACACATAGTTCATATAATCGGGGAAAAGCGCCACCGGGATGCTGTCGGTGATGCAGGCCCGAGGGAGGGTCGATTTCGCCATCCAGTCTTTGATCAGGCCGTTATTACCGTTTTTAGTCTTGGTAAGCGAACCTTTATGAGATGCATTGCTGAAGTCGACACGACCCGAAGCATAATTCATCTCTATCTGACCAACATCGACAAAGTCGTTGTGATTTCCGTCACCACGTGTACGGGCCGAACTGATGGATTCGCCTGTATTCGGATCGGTCAGGACGACATGCCCATCGGCTGTCACCTGCCACGTGAACGGTGCATCCTTCGGACCGCCGTAGATCTCGAGCGGCTCGTTGAATTCGTCATCAAACACAGCCAGCGCTACGTAGCCCGTGTGGTCGGCTTTGGTCTCCACAGCAATCAAGGCGTGGTTGAAGGGCTTGCCGTTCTCGGTTACGTCCTCATAGTCGAACTCCTCGTACCACAAGCCGATGAGACTCTCTTCCAACCTCTGTTGACTGGGAATGGCGGGGTTGTCGCTTATGTCGCCGGTACACGCTGTGAATACACTTGCGCCGCAAATGACGAGGGTGGCGGCTATCACCCATAGTTTCATTCTTTGCATCATCAGATTATTTTATGTTATATGCAATAATACTTGGTCAGGAAATAGGTGCGGTCCCAGTCGAGGATCTTCCGCTGCGATTCCTTCTCGGGGTGGATGTTGAACTCGTCGAAGATCATCAGCTGCTTGTTCTCCAGGTCGTAGAGCGGCCACTCCTTCGCCTTGCCGTCGGGCGACTCGGTCGCGCTGAGCGACGGATTGCCGGTCTTGGCAAACTGCACCCACATGCGGCGCAGGGTCTTCGAGAAGGTGGCATCGAATATCCTGCCAGTGCAGAATGTCTCCTCGGGATGATTGAAGACGGTCGAGAGCTCAATGGAATGACAACTTCTAACCAATGGGTCTGACGACTCGACCGTGAAATAATAGGTGTAGGTCTTGCCGCCCGCCTTGGTCTGGATCTCCGACAGTCTGAAGAGCGGCGCAATAAACACGAGTTGGTCGAACAAGCGGCTGGTATATTCATAGGATTCTCCCTTGATGTCGTTGCAGAAGCTCTCCACCAGTGCCTTCTCTTCATCTGTCATCTGGGCCATTTTCTTCGCCTTACGGTCGGCAGCCCATTCATTCCAATCCGAGCCAAAGCCCCAAACGAAATAATTCATTTCGTCCTTGTTGCATCCGTGCATGAGGTCGATATCCTTTGCTGCACCGTTGGCGTAGGCCTCATACGGGTCCTGAGGCAGGAAATTGCCGTCTCTTTCCGCCCATGTGCGCAGGCCCAGCAGTCCATCTGCAACTGCCACCAACTTGCTTACTTCTACTTTCTGCAGGTCGGCAACGGTACTGCAGCCCAACTGAGCCATGAGTTCGTTCGTGCAGGCGATGGCCTCTTCTGTAGATCTCGTGAATACGGGCGCACCGCTCTCGGCAATGACGCGCTTGAAATATTGCTGGGAGCCTTCGACCAGCGGCAGCAGGGTCACGCTACCTGCACCGGCGGATTCGCCGAAGATGGTCACGTTGTCAGGGTCGCCGCCGAAGGCCGCGATGTTCTCGTGTACCCATTTCAGGGCCACCAACTGGTCCATGAGACCCAGGTTCTGTGCATCGGGATAGTCGGCACCGTCCGGCAGGTGTGACAGGTGTAGGAAGCCGAAGACATTAAGCCTGTACTCGACACTGACGAGGATGACATCCGGATTCTCTTGGACGAAATTGGTACCCTCCTGTCCCGGCTCAACCGTTCCGCCGATTTCAAAAGCACCGCCGTGAATCCACACCATGACTGGCTTGTTTACGGCTCCGTCGGCTGCTCGCCATACGTTCAGATACAGGCAGTCTTCACCCTGAGGATAAAGGGAAGCCCTCTGGCTGACTCCCTCGTCCTGGCATGGGCTTTTCCCATTGTAGTACGCCTCATATACGCCATCATCTGGAACAACATCTACGGGTGCTTTCCAGCGCAGTTCCCCGACGGGCTGCTGGCCCACAAAAGGAATACCCTTGTGGGCGATGACGTCCCCAGTCCGTTTGCCCACGAAGGTGCCGTTGATGCACTTCACCGCCAGCGACTTGTTGTAGTTGCCGTCGGTAATCTTCTTGTTCTCGCCGTACAGAGCCATCATCTCTTCTTTCAACTCGCTAAAAGACTTGTTCTCTTCCTCCGGTGGAGTGACGGGGTTATCGATTGTGTCGACGCACGATGTGAACACACTTGTGCCGCAAACGAGGATGGCGGCCGTCATCCATAATAGTTTTTTTTTCATTGTTATTCTTATTATATGTTTTTACATTGAGAAAACCATTTTGCCCTCGAAGTAGGTGGCGGCGGGCTTGGCCTCGTGAATCTCGGTGGCGGGGCAGGTCAGCACGTCCTTGTTGACCAGCAGGAAGTCGGCATATTTGCCTACCTTGACGCTGCCGCGCTCGTTCTCGACGAACATCTGCTTGGCGCAGTTGATGGTGAGGGCGATGAGGGCTTGCTCACGGGTCAGAAGTTCCTCAGACCACCACGGGGTGCCGTTATTTGGCCAAAGGCGACCTGTGACGGCAATCTCCATGATGCCGAACGGGTCGTCAGGACAGCCGCTCAGTGCGGGATAGTCAGAGTGTGAAGTCACGTTGATGCCGTAGTCGAAATACGACTTCATGGGATACGACTTGTCCTCCATGCCGGCAGGAACTATCTGTTTCAACAATTCTATGTATTTTTCTTCCATATTATGCCAAAGCATACCTGAAGTGACATAGATGTTGTGGTCGGCCATGCGCTGATAATCGGCTGCATCGACGTTGCGAACGTGTACCAGCGTGTTGCGCATCTCGTCCTTCCCGCCATTGACGAAGGCGTTGACAATGCGAGTAACGCCCTTGTTGCCCATGACATGTGCATGCATGGTTATCCCGCCAGCATTGGCCTTGCGCGTCATGTCGGTCAGGTCATCTTCCTCCCAGTTGGGCAGGCCCTGATGACCGTCGGGATAGAGCGGCTCCACAAATCCCGTGCCACCTTCCACCGTGCCGTCTATAAAGATTTTTATCCAGTTGGGTTTCACGCGCGTGGAAGCATATTTCTGGGCATCACGGGCCTCGGCCAAAGCCTTGTCCACATCCATCCAGCTTTCAATCTCGTAAGTCAGACCCAACACGAAGTGCAGGTCTCCGACCTTGTCCAGCTGTTGGGCAGCCTGATAGAAATTGGTGTTATAGAAATAGTTACCCCAACCGTCGATATACATCGTGTAACCCTCCGACAATATTTGCTCCTCGATTTTTGCCATGTTCGCCTTGGCCATGTCAACAGGAAAGAGGTCGTCATTGTCCATGAAGGACCGTACGTAAGTGCCGGCTTGTTCCTTCAGAAAGCCGGTAGGCGTACCGTCGGCACCCATCACTATCTCGCCTCCGCGTACTTCTGATTCCAGCACCGTGCCGTCAGCCTTCATGATGCCAGCATTGACCAGACAAAGCGTGTTCGCCAGACCCTTGTGGCCTTCCTCATCGGCAAAATATATGGGAATATCGCTACAGATGGCATCCAACTGCTGGCGCGTAGGCATGTTGTCCTGGAAGTTCAGAAAGCGCCATCCGAAGCCGAAGATGGCCTTTGCGCCGTTATCCCTTGCTTTCTTGACGGCAGCAGGTACGATTTCCGTTAGGAACTTCTCAGAAGTATCTTCCAGTCCCACAACCGTTCCGACGCTCTGTATGGCATAGCCCATCGAATAGTGTGCATGACCGTTGCCGCAGCCAGGCATCACCAGTCCCTTGCCGGTGTAGTCCACCACCTCGGTCTTGCCTTTTTCGATATAGGCCTCGGCACCCGCCTTGTCGCCTACATAGACGTACTTGCCGTTCTTCACGGCAAAGGCTTCCACCACCTGATTACCCATTCCCGACGTTCCGTCGCCTACCCATAGCCTTTCGGAAGTAAAGATCTTACCATAGACCACGAGGTCGGCACCGCCCTTTACTCCTTGCGCCGAGTTATCGCTATTGCCGCAGGCCGTCAGCACCGTTGCGCCGCAAATTGTCAGGATGGCGGCCATCATCCATACAGAAATCTTTTTCACTGTTTTCAATGTTTTAAGTTATAATCTGCTGCGAAGTTACGAAAAAAAAGTCTAACCTTGCAAGACCTAAACGAGCCCTGCCTGCAGATTTTTACGATTTTGAAACAGAAATTGTAAATTTTGAAACTCGGCCCCCCATAAACAAAAAAATGAATCACGTTATTTAAACATGATTCACGGATATTCAACATCGTGGCAACAACCTCTCGCCAACGGTTACTCTGACGATTTGTTCATCCAGGCGCTTACCGTCTGACTCATGCGCTGCTTGAAGGCCAGGCTGAAGGTGCTGTAGCTGCGGTAGCCGCTTTCGCTGGACAGCTGCTGGGCAACGACGGGCTGATTGGCAGCGACCATCTCCTGATAGCGGCTGATGAAGTGGTTGATACGCAGATTGTTGATATAAATATTATAGGTGATGCCCTGACGCGAGAAATACTGGCTGAGATACGAGCGGTTGGTGCCAACGGCCTGGGCCAGCTGCTGCAGGGTGAGGTCGTGCTGCAGGTAAAGCTGCGTGTCGACGCAACGCTCGGCCAACAGTCGCTCGATTTGGGCGAGGTCGATATAGCCAAGGGTCTCACCCCCTTTCTGATTGGCGAGGGGAGTAGCCGGAGAGGTCTCTGCCTCGGATGCAGTACATGCTTCTTCTTTGACGCTGGTCTCCGCCAACAGCGGCAACGTCTCCACACGCCACAGCAGAAGACAGAAGAGTAACAGCTCGATGACATGCAAGACGTAGATTTGGAAGGTGTCGACGTCGACGAATGCATAGAGGATGAACATCAACAGGCAGACGAGCGACACCAACTGGCTCAGCCATACCTTTTTATTCTCCAGGTCGGCATAGTTGTCGTTCAGCCATTGCCCGTATCGCCTAACGGCAAACACCATATATACAGAGAACAGCACATAGAGCGACAGGAGGTATATGGTGACCATCGTCATAAAAGGTCTGTCGGGATAAAGTATCTCCAAGCCCACAAGAGCCAAGACGGGTATCATGGCTGCCAAGACGGGCCAGACGGATCGCCGGCGGTCCTGAAGCATGGCCAGCAGCGTGCCGCCGATGGTGGTGAGCAGCGTTATACTGTCGAGCCCGACAACCACCAAATACCACGCAGAATGGGTGTCGCGTGAATAGAAATAGAACAGATACCACCACACATGGCCCAATGCTATGCCGACGAAGAACGATGCTGCCCAGCGGCGCAGCCTCACAGGCGGCGTAATCTCTGGCGCGAAGGCATTGCCCCGGCGCAGCAACAGGTAGAGGGCTGCAATGAGCGGCACCACGCCCGTTATGCCATAGAGGATGAAAAACGGTATCATCTTATTCCCATTTGTTTGCAAAGATACAGAGTTTTTCCGTAAAACGCGATGTTTTAAATGAAAAATTCACTTGAGAACACGATATTTTACAAATTACATGGGTTTTTGAATCAGTATCAGAGCATACAACAACAAGCCCGCTCCTTATGGGAACGGGCTTGAAGCGGTGCGTACGAGATTCGAACTCGTGACCTCCTGCGTGACAGGCAGGCATTCTAACCTACTGAACTAACGCACCAAGATTATATGCGCTATGAATGAAAAAGAGCGGTGCGTACGAGATTCGAACTCGTGACCTCCTGCGTGACAGGCAGGCATTCTAACCTACTGAACTAACGCACCAAAGAGCACTGCTTTTCTATTAAGCGGGTGCAAAGGTAGGAATAAATTCCGACATATGCAAACATTTTCGCGTTTTTTTTGCTTACAGAACAAAAAAAACGTCATAAAACGAGTTGCAGGAGGCATGCATCGTGGTAGTGTTCACCATCGAAGAGCCATTCGGGAATATGTCCGACGATGGTAAAGCCTGCCTTACGGAAGAGCGACAGAGAGGCGACGTTGCGCTCGTCGACATAGGCATAGAGCTGATGAAGATGCAGCACCCGGAGGGCATAGTCGCGGATCTGCTGGAGCGTGGCGGTGGCATAGCCCTGACGGCGGTAGTCGTTGAGGATGATGATGCCGAGTTCGGCACGACGGTTGGATGGATCGAAAGAGA
>JAFYDA010000087.1 GCA_017545045.1 Prevotella sp.
GGAGTGGTTACCCTGCTGGCGAGAAATCAACGGAAGAAGTATCTACTCCCCTCCCTCACAGGGAGGGGCCGGGGGTGGGTCTGCAGGGTCTGCCGGGGGAGAGCCTTCTTCTTCGTGGCACGACCAACGAATCGGTGACGCTCCAGATTTCTGACCTGTTGTTTATTGAGGCCGTGGGCAACTACGTCAAGGTCAACCATCTTCGCAACGATCAGGTGCATACCGACATGCTTCGTGCCACCATGAAACAGATGGAGGAAATGTTGCAAGGCTATCCAATGATTGTCCGCTGCCATCGCGCCTTCCTGGTCAATCTTGGTCAGGTAGAACAGATTGTCTCACATTCTGGCTCCACCCAACTGCTCATCAAGCACTGCCACGAGTCACTCCCTGTCTCGCGCAGCAACATGGCGCAGGTCAAGGCTGCGATTAAGCGAGAGGAAAGTTAAGTTCGCTTTCCTCGTCCTCGGTGATGACAGCCGAGCAGCAGATGCGCTTGCCGTCTTCACCAATAGGCAGCGGGCGCTGGAGCCATAGAAAATTCTTATTAAAACATCGGAAAAAGTATGTAAAAATGGAGAGATTTTACTATCTTTGCACTCACAATTAACAAATGTTTGTTTTAAGATAGATAGAAATGAAGAAATTGTTCATGACAGCGATGATGGTCGCTATGAGTATGGGAATGTATGCCCAGACAGTTCAGAGACAAGTAGTGGAAGAAGGCGGCACAGGCCCGTTCAAGTCGGAGGTTGTAGGTGATGCTTCCTGCACAGGCTTTACGGTGTATCGTCCACAAAACCTGAAAGAAGTGGTAGCAAAGCAGGGAGCCCTGCCTGTGATTGTCTATGCCAATGGTGCCTGTTTCAACAACAATGTGGAGATGCGCCTGCTGCTGAGCGAGGTGGCTTCCTACGGTTATGTGGCAGCGGCCATCGGTCCGTACGACGAGGCTGACGTGATGGCACAGTGGCGTGGCGTGCTGAAGGCTGCCTATCCCGACACGAAGGGCGACGTCATCATGGCTAATGGCGAGAAGATTCTGCCCATGACGGCTGAGGAGAAAAAGGCTCAGCAGGAGGAGCAGGCCAAGCAGCGTGCGGAGGCCGCCAAGAAAGCCAAGAAGAATAAGAAACAGGCTCAGCCTGCCGCCCCGCAGTTCAGCACCTATCCCAAGATGCTGTTGGAGGTGCTCGACTGGCTGACGGAGCAGAATGCCAAGCAGGGTTCTGAATACTACCACTGTCTCGCCCTTGACCACGTGGCTGCCATGGGACAGTCGTGCGGTGGCGCACAAGTGCTGGGAGTGGCCTACGACCCGCGTATAAAAACCTGCGTGATGCTGAACTCCGGCATCGGCGACATGGAGATGATGGGAACCACAAAGGAGGCACTGAAGAACCTTCACACGCCAATGTTCTACATGATTGGCGGCCCTGGCGACATTGCCTACGCCAATGCCCAGAAAGACTATGAGCGCATTGCCGACAACATCCCCGTGGTGATGCTCAATTCGAAGGACGGTCACAGCGGCACTTATTACGAGAAGTACGGCGGCAACTACGCCAAAGCCGTCGTTAAATGGCTCGACTGGCAGCTGAAGGGACAGGTAGGGCAGTCCGCACTCTTCCTCGACGATGAATACCTGAAGATGAAGTTCCCCGAGTGGCAGGGTGTCCGTAAGAACTTCTAATCATGCCAGTGGCGAGACATATAACAAAATAAGAGGTGGCGATTCAAGTAACATACAGACGTACAAGCAGGTTGTCGATGCACATCGTAAAGAATGGCGATGTGCATGTGTCTGCACCCATCGGAATGCCACGTGAGAAGGTAATGGCACTCATCGATGAGCATAAAGACTGGATCAACGAGGCGAGAAAGAAGACGTATGAGCGTCAGAAGCAGCGGGCAGAGTTCTACAACAAACTGCCTTTGGCCACTCGCGCCCAAGCCGATGAAGCATTGAAGCGGTTGAAGGCACTGGTGGAGCCGATGATGGAACGTCATGCGAAGGAGATGGGAGTTAAGCCAAGCATCGTCTATTACAAGCCCACCATCTCGCGCTGGGGGCAATGTAACGTGAAAGACCGCAGCATCTGCATCTCTGCCTACGTCCTACTGTTGCCGGAATGGTGCGTCGAACATGTAGTGGTTCACGAACTATGCCACCTCTTGGAACCAAGCCATAACACCCGCTTCCATGCCCTCATGGACATGTATTTCCCCCGCTGGCGCGAGGCTCGCAAAGAGACTCACAGGATATGCAGGTTGGAAGAGGATGAAGAAGAATAAAAGATTCAGATACGAAAAATCCTGTAAGTTGTTTGCTTACAGGATTTACTCGTTGGGGTGCCCGGACGGACTCGAACCGTCGACATTCAGAACCACAATCTGACGCTCTAACCAACTGAACTACGGGCACCATTTAAGGAATCAAATGCTTTGCCTTTCGGTTTGCGGGTGCAAAGGTACGCATTTTCTTCGATACTGCCAAATATTTGGGTGATTTTTTGAAATAAATATTTTTGTTGAAATAAAATGTTGCGAAATTTATTATCGTAGTTGAGTTTTGTTCGTTACGACAGCCTGCCGCATTTCTTTCAGGAGGTCGCTGGCGAAGATAAAATCTGTGAGGCGCTTGTTGGTTGAGCCCATGATGTCTTCCGAGACGCCCTGCCATTCCTTGTGACCTTCGTAAATAAAGATGATGTTCTCGCCAATGCCCATGACGGAGTTCATGTCGTGGGTGTTGATGATGGTGGTGATGTCGTACTCCTGTGTAATGCCGTGTAGCAGATCGTCGATGACGAGGCTTGTTTTGGGGTCGAGACCGGAGTTGGGCTCGTCGCAGAAGAGATATTTGGGGTTCATGACAATGGCGCGGGCGATAGCGACGCGTTTCTGCATGCCACCGGAAATTTCACCAGGGAACTTATCTTCGGCACCTACGAGGTTGACGCGGTCGAGACATTCCATTGCTCGCTTCTGACGGTCGCGCAGAGTCATGGACGAGAACATGTCAAGTGGAAACATGACGTTTTCCAAAACGGTGAGCGAGTCGAAGAGGGCAGCCGACTGGAAGATCATGCCCATCTCACGCCGCATGTGGATTTTCTCCTGCTTTGACATTCTTACGAAGTCTCGTCCGTCGTACAGTATTTGTCCTGATGTGGGCTCGAATAGTCCGACGAGGTTTTTCATCAGCACGGTCTTGCCGCTACCGCTTTGGCCGATGATGAGATTAGTCTTGCCGTCTTCGAAGATAGTACTGATGTCTTTCAGCACTTCACGGCCGTCAAAACTCTTGTATAGGTTCTTGACTTCAATCATGACAGTAACTGTGTTAAGAATACGTCGGAGAACAGTATCAGTACGCTGGAGGAAACCACGGCGTCCGTAGAGGCCTTGCCTACATTGACGGAGCCTCCTTCAACAGTATATCCGAAAAAGGCTGGCACGCTGCTGATGATAAAAGCGAAAAACTGGCTCTTGATAATGCTCATCCACATGAACCAGGGAATAAAAGTGTGCTGTAGGCCTAATGTCAGGTCATCGGGTGTGATGATATGCATACCATAGGCTGTGAAGTAGGCTCCCACGACACCCATCGCGCTGGAGAAGATGACCAGGGCAGGCATGATAGTAAGCATGCCGAGAATCTTAGGCAGAATCAGGTAGCATGCCGAATTAATTCCCATGATGTCGAGGGCGTCTATCTGTTGTGTCACACGCATGGTACCCAGCTCGGAGGCAATGTTTGATCCTACCTTGCCAGCAAGGATGAGGCACATGATACTAGACGAGAATTCCAGGAGCATAATCTCACGCGTAGTGTAACCTGCCACCCACCGAGGCATCCATGGAGACTCAATGTTGACCTTCATCTGGATACAGATGACCGCTCCGATGAAGAAGGAGATAAGCAACACGATACCGATGGAATTGACGCCCAGTTGAGCCATCTCCTTGACATATTGTTTCCAGAACATCCGGAAACGTTCTGGAAAGGAAAATGTCTTGCCCATCAGCATGACGTAACGACCTAAGGTGGTCAGCCATTTCTGTAAAAGCATTCTTCTTGTTTGTGATTTGGATGCAAAGGTAAGCAAAATTTCTCGTTTCTCATTTCTCATTTCTTATTTTTTTTGTATCTTTGCACGCAAATAACGAAATTTATGGAAGAAGAAAGCATTGTACTGCGTGCCGAAGGACTTGTCAAGCGCTATGGTAAACGGACGGTGGTGAATGATGTCAATTTCAATGTCCGTCAGGGTGAAATCGTAGGTCTTTTAGGACCCAACGGTGCGGGAAAGACTACCTCGTTCTATATGACGACAGGGCTGATAGTGCCTAATGGCGGCCACATCTTTCTGGGTGAACAGGAGGTGACGGACTTCCCTGTCTACAAACGAGCCCGTGCCGGCATTGGCTATCTGGCACAGGAGGCTTCCGTGTTCCGTAAGATGTCGGTTGAGGATAATATCCTGTCGGTGCTGGAAATGACAGGCAAACCGCGAGACTATCAGCGCAACAAGTTGGAAGAACTCATCAGGGAATTCCGGTTGGGCAAGGTTCGCAAGAACAAGGGTGACCAGTTGTCGGGTGGTGAACGTCGTCGTACGGAGATTGCCCGCTGTCTGGCTATCGAGCCGAAATTCATCATGCTTGATGAACCGTTTGCAGGTGTCGACCCGATTGCCGTGGAGGACATCCAGCATATTGTGTGGCGTCTGAAATACCGGAACATAGGCATTCTCATCACCGATCATAATGTTCATGAGACACTGAACATTACCGACCGTGCCTATTTGCTTTTTGAGGGACGTATCTTGTTTAAGGGAAAGCCTGAGGAATTGGCGGAAAATCCTATTGTACGCGAGAAATATCTTGGCTCTAACTTTGTATTGCAAAAAAAGGATTTCCAACTTCTTGATGAGGAGAAGCGTCGTAAGGAGGCAGAGGAAGACGTTAATAATTCATAATGAATAACAGATAATTGACAAATATTGTGTACCTTTGCACCCCAAAATTTGAATATAATTAAATAAGGTATAAGAAAAATATGAACATTACGTTTGAAAACCCTGACAAAGTGAATGGCTTGTTGACCATCACAGTTGAGAAGGAAGACTATCAGGAAAAGGTCGAGAAGACTTTGAAGGACTATCGTAAGCGTGCACAGGTGCCTGGCTTCCGTCCGGGCATGGTGCCTATGGGCATGATTAAGAAGCAGTATGGAATGGCTGTCAAGGTGGATGAGGTTAATCGCCTGTTAGGTGAAAAACTGATGGAATATATCCGCGAGAACAACATTCAGATGCTTGGCGAACCATTGGCCAGTGAGAAACAGGAACCACAGGACTTGGAAAAGGATGGCCCTTTCACATTTATGTTCGATATTGCAGTGGCTCCAGAATTCAAGGCAGAACTCTCTGACCGCGACAAGATAGACTATTACACCATCAAGGTGGACGATAAGCTGATTGACGACCAAGTGCAGATGTATGCCCAGCAGGCTGGCGAGTTCCAGAAAGCAGACAAGTTCAGTGGCAATGACACGTTGACAGGTGATCTGCGCCAGTTGGACGAGAAGGGCAATACTCTGGAGGGCGGCATCACTACTGATAGTGGTATGATCATGCCTGCCTATATTAAAGAGGAGGCACAGCGTAAGTTGTTCGACGGCTGCAAGCCTGGTGATATTATCACCTTCAATCCCAAGAAAGCCTATCCTGATAATGATGCAGAGGTTGCTGCATTGTTGAAGGTTGACAAGGAGCAGGTAAAAGACCTTGCCAGTGACTTCAGCTATCAGGTGACGGAGATTCGTCACTTCCAGCCCGCAGAGGTGAACCAGGCTTTGTTCGACCGTGTGTTTGGAGAGGGATCTGTTAATAGTGAGAAGGAGTTTCGCCAGAAGATAGCCGACTCTATTCAGGCCCAGCTTGTTCAGAACAGTGACTACAAGTTCCTGCTCGACCTGCGTGAACACATGGAGAAGAAAGTCGGCAAACTGGAGTTCCCAGAGGCACTTTTGAAGAAGGTGATGCTTAATAATAATAAGGATAAAAGTGCTGACTATGTGGAGAAGAACTTCGAAGGCAGTATTAAGGAACTGGCTTGGCACCTCATCAAAGAGCAGTTGGTGGCAGCTCAGGAAATCAAGGTTGAGGAAGCCGACTTGAAAGCGATTGCCAGGGAGGCTGTCCGTCAACAGTTTGCCCAGTATGGCATGTCCAATGTGCCTGATGACGTGCTCGATAATTATGCAGCAGAGCAGCTTAAGAAGCGTGAGAACGTAGACAACTATGTAGATCGTGCCGTTGACCATCAGCTCGTTCAGAAGTATAAGACTATCGTAAATTTGAATGAAAAGACCGTCACTTTGGACGAATTCAATAAGTTAATGCAGGCTAAATAGGCATTTTTTGCTTTTTTAGCAAAAAAAACGCAATTTTTTTGCAAGGTTATCGACTTTTTTCCTTATCTTTGTAACTCACAACAGGTAGGAAAAGGGTCGATAACTCTTTCATATGCCTGAAAATGAAGTAGAACATGATGAATGATTTTAGGAAATATGCTACCAAGCATTTAGGAATGGACGGCCTCACACTTGACGAGGTGATGAAAGTGCAGTCTCAGTATTTGAACCCATATATCTTGGAAGAGCGTCAACTCAACGTGACGCAAATGGACGTGTTCAGTCGGTTGATGATGGACCGTATCATATTCCTTGGTACGCAGATAGACGATTATACGGCCAATACATTACAGGCCCAGCTGCTTTATCTTGACTCGGTTGATTCGGGTAAGGATATTTCTATCTATATCAACTCACCTGGTGGAAGTGTTACTGCCGGACTCGGCATCTACGACACCATGCAGTTCATTTCAAGTGACGTGGCTACCATCTGTACAGGCATGGCTGCCTCCATGGGCGCTGTCCTGCTGGTGGCCGGTCAAGAGGGGAAACGCTCGGCGCTGCCCCATAGCCGTGTGATGATCCACCAGCCGTTAGGCGGCGTTCAGGGACAGGCCTCTGACATAGAGATTGAGGCAAAAGAGATTCTGAAGTTCAAGAAGGAACTTTACGCGATTATCTCAGAACATTCTCACACTTCCTATGAGAAAGTGTATGCCGACTCTGACCGTAACTATTGGATGACTGCGGCAGAGGCCAAGGAGTATGGAATGATAGACAGAGTGCTGGAAAGGAAGTAAGAGGGACGAATGAAAAAGACATGTAGTTTCTGTGGAAGAAACGAACGCGAAGTGCGGCTCCTGATAACGGGTATCGATGGATATATCTGTGAAGATTGTGCCCAGCAGGCTTATCAGATAGTAAAGGAGAATTTACGACAATCTCCTGCTAAGCAGTCGAAAGGACAGCCAGGGAAACAGTCTGTGCCCAAACCACGTGAGATCAAGGACTATCTTGACCAGTATGTCATCGGGCAGGACGAGGCAAAACGCTATTTGTCGGTGGCTGTTTACAATCACTACAAGCGCCTCCAGCAACCAGTAGATGAGAACGGGGTGGAGATAGAGAAGTCGAACATCATCATGGTGGGTTCGACAGGTACAGGGAAAACCCTGTTAGCCCGTACGATAGCTAGACTGCTGGATGTGCCTTTTGCCATCGTTGATGCTACGGTGTTCACAGAGGCCGGCTATGTGGGTGAGGACGTAGAGAGTATACTGACGCGTCTGTTGCAGGTCGCTGATTATAATGTGGAAGCCACACAGCGTGGTATCGTTTTTATTGACGAGATAGACAAGATAGCCCGCAAGTCGGACAACCCCAGCATCACACGTGATGTCAGTGGCGAGGGTGTCCAGCAGAGCTTGCTCAAATTGTTGGAAGGCACGACGGTCAATGTGCCGCCAAAGGGTGGACGCAAACATCCTGATCAAGAGTATATTGCCATTGATACGCGCAACATCCTGTTCATCTGCGGTGGTGCTTTCGACGGGATAGAACGTAAAATCGCCCAACGCTTGAATACGCACGTAGTGGGTTATAACTCAGTACAGAATGTACGGAAGATTGACAAAGATGACTTGATGAAATATGTGTCGCCTCAGGATTTGAAGTCGTTTGGACTTATACCTGAAATTATTGGCCGTTTACCGGTGCTCACGTATCTGAACCCGTTGGATCGTGCGGCGTTAGAGCGTATCTTGACGGAGCCGAAGAATAGTATTATCAAACAGTATAAGAAGTTGTTCGAGATGGATGGCATTGAACTGACTTTCGCTGTAGATGCCATGCAACTGATGGTGGACAAAGCCGTTGAATATAAACTGGGTGCTCGCGGCCTGCGTTCCATTGTGGAGAATATTATGATGGATGCTATGTTTGAAGTGCCTTCTCAGAAGGTGAAGAAATTTGAGGTGTCGCGTGACTATGCACAGCAGCAACTTGACAAATCGCATTTGCAAGCGGGCTGAAAAAGGAGAAAAAGTGAAAGAAGGAAGCCTATATGACCAAAAAAACTAATCTGACAGAGGCATTGAAGAAATACTTCGGCTTCGACACGTTCAAAGGAGACCAGAAAGCCATTGTTCAAAATGTGCTAGACGGGAAAGATACTTTCGTGCTGATGCCTACGGGCGGCGGCAAGTCGCTGTGCTATCAGTTACCTTCATTGCTGATGGATGGCGTGGCCATAGTGATATCTCCCCTGATAGCCCTGATGAAGAATCAGGTAGATGTTATCAGTAATTTGAGTGAACATGAAGGGACGGCGCATTATCTTAATTCATCGCTTAACAAAGCGGCCATCGATCAGGTGAAGGCTGACGTGAAAAGTGGTATTACCAAATTGTTATATGTCGCTCCTGAATCGCTGACAAAGGAGGACAATGTCGAATTCCTGCGGTCAGTGAAAATTTCGTTCTATGCTATAGACGAAGCCCATTGCATATCGGAATGGGGACATGACTTCCGACCGGAATACCGGCGTATCCGGCCCATTATCAATGAAATAGGTTTGGCGCCTGTCATTGCATTGACAGCAACGGCCACCGACAAGGTGCGTACAGACATTAAGAAGAATCTTGGTATCGTTGATGCAACGGAGTTTAAGTCTTCTTTTAACCGTCCGAATCTTTATTATGAGGTAAGACCCAAAACGAAAGATATTGATAAGGATATTATCAAGTTTATCAAGCAGCATCCAGGCAAGAGCGGCATTATCTACTGTCTGTCACGAAAGAAGGTGGAGGAACTGGCTGAAATTCTGCAAGCCAATGAAATCAGGGCGTTGCCGTATCATGCCGGACTTGACTCGTCTACTCGTGCAGAGACTCAGGATAAGTTTATCATGCAAGATATCGATGTCATTGTGGCTACCATTGCTTTCGGCATGGGTATTGACAAGCCTGACGTACGCTTTGTCATACATTATGACATTCCGAAGTCGTTGGAAGGCTATTATCAGGAAACAGGAAGGGCAGGGCGTGACGGTCGGGAAGGTGTCTGTCTGGCGTTCTATTCAAATAAAGACTTGCAGAAACTCGACAAGTTTATGGAGGGGAAACCCGTGGCAGAACAGGACATTGGACGCCAGCTGCTTCAGGAGACTGCCGCCTATGCGGAGACCAGTGTATGTCGCCGCAAGATGCTGCTCCATTACTTTGGCGAAATCTACGACAAAGACAACTGCCAAAATTGTGACAACTGTCTGCATCCGAAGTCGAAGATTGAAGCTTGTGACCAGTTGGTGCTGGTTTTGAAAGTGATTTTAGCCGTCAAGGAGAACTTCCGTTCTGATTATATAGAGGATTTTATTATTGGCCGTGAGACGGAAGAGATTATTGCACATAAGCATCAGGATCATGAACTGTTCGGTGCCGGTGAAGATTCTGATGAGAAAATATGGAATCCTGTTATCCGGCAGGCATTGATAGCTGGCTATTTGGAGAAAGATGTGGAAAACTACGGACTGTTGAAGTTGACATCTGCAGGTAAGAAATACCTGAAGTCGCCGTCGTCGTTCATGATAGTCAAGGATCATGAGTATAATGATGACCCTGACGAAGGAATGGAGCATGACGGTGGCACCAGTGCACTTGACCCGGTGTTGGGACGCATGTTGGTCGATTTGCGCAAGAAAGTGTCAAAGCGATTGGGACGCCCGCCGTATGTTATCTTCCAGGATGTGTCGCTCGAGCAAATGGCCACGGAGTACCCCGTTACGCTGGAAGAACTGAAGAATATTCAAGGTGTTGGTGAGGGGAAGATAAAACAACCTTACTCGAAAGAGTTTGTTGACTTAATCAAACGCTATTGTGATGAAAACAATATTACCCGGCAGGCTGATTTGCGTGTACGTACCGTGGCTAAGAAGTCGCTTCTGAAGGTGAAGATCATTCAGAATATAGACCGTCAAATAGCGCTCGACGATATTGCCACGGCACAGAATATCGACTTTGAAGAATTGCTCGACGAGGTGGAGGCAATTGTTTACAGCGGAACAAAACTCAACATAGACTATTTCCTTGAGGAAGTGATGGACGAGGATCGCGTGGACGAAATCTATGACTACTTCGCTGAGTCGGATACGGACGATTTGGAAACTGCTATTCGGGAACTGGGCGGCGACGAGGACGAGATACGCCTTGTTCGCATTAAGTTTATCTCCGACATGGCGAACTAACAGAAAAATGATGAGTGAAAAGTGAAAAATATCCTGCCGCAAAGTGAAGAGTGGTTAAAAATAAGTGCGGTAGCAAATTTTTTACTTTTCACTCTTCGATTTTCCCCTATTTTTTTTGTACCTTTGCACGCAATATTTTAAGAAAGGTATCTTTTATGGCTTCATTTATTGCAGACAAGATTGTGATGGACGGCCTGACCTTCGATGACGTCCTCCTTATTCCGGCTTATTCGGAAGTACTTCCCAAGACCGTAGAGTTGAAAACCCGCTTTTCGCGCAACATTGAGCTGAATGTGCCGTTTGTGACAGCAGCTATGGACACCGTGACGGAAAGTCAGATGGCTATTGCCATTGCTCGTGAAGGCGGTATTGGCGTGATTCACAAGAATATGTCGATTGAGAACCAGGCCCGTGAGGTCGCTATCGTCAAACGTGCCGAGAACGGGATGATATATGACCCTATCACCATTCCTCTTGGTTCGACTGTGGCTCAGGCTCTCGACATCATGGCTGAGTATCACATCGGTGGTATTCCCGTCGTCGATGATGAGAAACGGTTGGTGGGTATTGTCACCAATCGTGACCTACGCTTTGAGCGCAGGTTGGATCGTCCTGTTGATGAGGTGATGTCGAAAGAAAACCTTGTCACCACCCATCAGCAGACTGACTTGATGGCTGCTGCTGATATTCTGCAGAAGAACAAAATTGAAAAACTGCCTGTTGTGGACAAGGATAATCGTCTCGTAGGCTTGATTACTTATAAGGATATCACCAAGGCTAAAGACAAACCTATGGCTTGTAAAGACGAGAAAGGTCGTTTGCGAGTAGCAGCTGGCGTGGGGGTTACTTCTGATACGTTAGACCGTATGCAGGCCCTTGTGAATGCAGGTGCTGATGCTATCGTCATTGATACTGCTCACGGCCACTCGAAGGGTGTCATTGAGAAATTGCGCGAAGCCAAGATGTCATTCCCCGGTATCGATATCGTGGTAGGCAACATTGCTACGGGAGACGCAGCCAAGATGCTTGTCGACAATGGTGCTGATGCCGTCAAGGTAGGTATTGGACCAGGCTCTATTTGTACTACCCGTGTCGTGGCAGGCGTTGGCATGCCGCAGCTATCGGCAATCTATGATGTGTATAGCGTGCTCCGTGGTACTGACGTTCCCTTGATTGCAGATGGTGGACTGCGCTATTCTGGCGACATTGTCAAGGCACTGGCCGCTGGGGGCTCCAGCGTTATGATGGGCTCACTGGTTGCAGGAACAGAGGAAAGCCCTGGTGATACCATTATTTATAATGGACGTAAGTTCAAGTCTTACCGTGGCATGGGGTCACTTGAAGCCATGGAGCATGGCTCCAAGGACCGCTATTTCCAGGCTGACACTAAAGACGTGAAGAAACTTGTGCCGGAGGGTATTGCCGGTCGTGTTCCTTACAAAGGCACTGTTCAGGAGGTGATTTATCAGATGATTGGTGGTCTGCGCTCTGGCATGGGCTATTGTGGCGCTTCCACGATAGAGGCTCTTCACAGTGCCAAGTTCACTCGCATTACGAATGCGGGCATCAATGAGAGTCATCCTCATGATATCACTATTACCAGTGAAGCCCCTAACTATTCAAGACCCAACGATTAATTAGATTATGAAAAAATTTTTATCTATAGCCGCTTTTTTCTTGGCGGTCGTTCCGTGTGCAGCGCTTTCTCCGCAGCAAGACGACCCTGTCATCATGACCATTAATGGTAAAGAAGTGCCCCGGTCAGAGTTTGAATACAGCTTTAATAAAAACAACTCTGAGGGTGTCATCGATAAAAAGAGTGTTGAAGAATATGTGGAACTCTTCATTAACTACAAACTGAAAGTGGCTGCCGCCCTTGATGCTAAGTATGATACGCTGACATCTTTTAAGCAGGAGTTCGCTCAGTACCGCAATCAACAGGTGTTGCCGGCCATGGTCACTGATGCTGACATGCTGAAGGAAGCTCACAATATCTATGATAATACCGTCAAACAGATAGGCCCTGACGGACTCGTGCAGGTGGCACATATTCTCTTGCGCGTTGACCAGAAGGCTTCTCAGGAAGTGCTGACGGCTGCTAAGGTACGTATTGATTCTATTTACAACGCTCTGAAGCAGGGCGCAGACTTTGCAGAATTGGCAAAGAACGTGTCGCAGGATCCTGGCTCTGCCCGGCAAGGCGGTCTTTTGCCTTTCGTGCAGCGTGGACAGTTGGTGAAGGAATTCGAGGATGTGGCATTCGGATTGAAGGACGGTGAGATGTCGGGAATTGTCGAGACACCCTACGGTTATCATATTCTCCTACGTAAAGCGCATAAGATGCTGGAACCGTTTGAGGAACATCGGGAGAGCATCCTGCGTTTTATGGAGCAGCGCGGCATTCGCGACCGGTTGGCTCAGGCCAAGGTAGATACCATGGTCATCCAGTCTAAGGGGCAACTTTCATCTGATGATATAATGCGCCAGAAAACGGAGGAACTGTCTGCCAAGGACAATGAACTGAAATATTTGGTTCGTGAATACTACGAGGGCTTGCTGCTCTATGAAATCAGCAATGCAAACGTATGGGACAAGGCTGCCAAGGATGAGACTGGGCAGGCTCAGTATTTCAAGCAACATAAGAAGAACTATGACTGGGATAAGCCGCGCTTTAAGGGTATTGCCTATCATGTGAAAGAACTTGCCGATATCAAGGGCGTTCAGCAGTGTGTCAAGAAGCTTCCGTTCGACCAATGGGCAGAGGCACTTCGCACAACGTTCAATGGCGATTCTGTCATTCGCATCCGTGTGGAGAAAGGTATTTTCCGTATGGGTGATAACGCATTGGTCGACAGTGCGGTCTTTAAAAAAGATACCACCGTCACCAAAGTTAAGGATTATCCTTTTGATGCTGTCTATGGTAAGATCCTGAAGAAAGGTCCGGAGGATTATACCGACGTTCGCGGTCAGGTCGTTGCCGACTATCAGGACATGCTTGAGCGTGAATGGGTGGCAGATCTGCGTCGTCGCTATACTTTTACGGTCAATCAGGATGTTCTCAAAACTGTCAATAACCATTAATCAATGAAAAAGGCAATCATAGCACTTCTCCTTTCAACGCCGGTTGCGGTATTTGCTGCCGCTTGGTCATCGCCTCAGGATTCTGTTAACGCAGCCTCTGTGATTGATGAGGTCTTATGGGTCGTCGGCGATGAAGCTATCTTGAAGAGCGATATTGAGCAAATGCGTCTGCAGGCAGCTCAGGAGGGGATACGTTTTAAAGGCAATCCTGACTGTGCCATCCCTGAGCAGATTGCTGTCCAGAAGCTTTTCCTCCATCAGGCTGCTATCGACAGTATAGAGGTGTCAGAGTCAGAGATTGCCACTGGTATTGACCAGCAGATAGAGTCTTGGACACAGATGGCAGGTTCAAGGGAAAAACTGGAGGAGTACAAGCGCCAGTCCATCAGCCAGATGCGTACCAGTTTACATGATGATTACCGCGACCAGATGATGGTACAGAAAATGCGTCAGAAACTGGTGGAGGATGTCAAGGTGACACCCGCTGAGGTGCGTCGCTATTTCAAGGATATGCCGCAGGACAGTTTGCCTTTTGTACCTACAGAAGTGGAGGCTCAGGTTATTACTTTGACTCCGAAGGTTGAGATAGAGGAAATCAATCGCGTGAAAGATGAGTTGCGCGAATATACTGATCGTGTCAATAGGGGTGAGACCTCATTCTCTACATTGGCTCGTCTTTATTCTGAAGACCCTGTCTCGGCGCGCAATGGCGGAGAATTGGGCTACACGGGTCGTGGTGTGCTTGACCCGGCTTTTGCCACAGTGGCTTTCAATCTGACAGACCCTACGAAGGTCTCCAAAGTTGTGGAGTCTGAGTTTGGATTCCATATTATCCAACTCATTGGCAAGCGTGGTGACAAAGTGAATGTACGTCATATCTTGCGTAAGCCGATTGTTAGTGATTCTTCTGTAGTCGTTTCGCTGGAACGTCTCGATTCTATTGTTAGTGACGTGCGAGCTGGACAGCCGCCGCTGATCTTGCGTGATCAGTTCACGGGTAAGTGGACTTTCGAGGATGCCGTGGTATTCTATTCTGACGATAAAGATACGCGCAGCAATCGTGGGTTGATGTCAAACCTGACCGAGACGGGACGTACGTCTAAGTTCCGTATGCAGGACTTGCCACAGGATATGGCCAGAGTGATTGATACGATGAAGGTAGGCGAGATCTCCAGTGCGTTCAAGATGGTTACCGAGCGTGGAAAGACGGTCTGTGCCGTTGTTAAGCTAAAAAGTCGTACCGAGAGCCATCGCGCTACTATCAACGAGGATTTCCAGGTGTTGAAGGATGTTGTGGTGGCCAGGCTCCGCGAACAGAAGATCCGCGACTGGGTTGCCAGTAAGATTAAGGCGACTTACGTCCGTATCAATGAGAATTATCGCGATTGCGAATTTGAATATCAAGGTTGGATACGATGATACAAACTGACCGTTGTTCCTTCCGCTGGCTGTGCTGTGGCATGGCTGCTGCTTTCCTGTTTGGTGTGCTCGTTTCTTCTGAAGCTTACGCTGCTAAGAAGAAAGCTCGTCGAGCCTCTAAACCCAAGGTGGAGGACAAAAGGGTCTATCTTGTTCATGCTGATGTGCTGTTCTACGACCAGTTTAAGAATCCTGATGCACAGATATTGAATGGCAAGGTACAGTTCCGTCATCAAGGAGCCACCCTGCATTGTGACAGTGCCCATTTCTATGAGGCATCCAATTCGTTTGAGGCTTTTGGACATGTCCGTATGTATCAGGGCGATACACTCTCGTTGCTCAGCGACTATGCTTATTATGATGGTAACGATGAAATGGCCATCGCCAGAAATAACGTCAAGCTGAAGAACAGGGAGACAACACTCTATACCGACAGTCTGAACTTTGACCGTCTTTATGATAATGCCTATTTCTTCGAAGGGGGCAAGATGGTTGACGGCAAGACAACGCTGGTCTCCGACTGGGGTGAGTACAACACCAAGTCAAAGCTTGCTGTCTTCAACTACAACGTAAAGATGCGCACAAAGGATATGTATCTTACTACCGATACGCTCTATTACGACACCGGCACGTCGACCGCCATGATTGTTGGACCGACGGATATTACCTCGGGTAAAAGTCACATTTATTCGGAACGTGGCTATTATGACACGAAGAACGATCGTGCGCGTTTACTAGAACGCTCTGTCCTGAAAAATCAGGGAAAGACACTGGTAGGCGATAGTGTGTGGCACGATGAAAAGGCGGGGCTCAGCAAGGCTTTTTTTAATGTGATCTATACCGATACTGTCAATAAGAACAAACTGACGGGCAACTATGGTGAGTATAATGACCTGACGGGTTATGCTATGTGTACCGATAGTGCTATGGTGGCTGATTTCTCGCAGAAAGACACGCTGTTTATGCATGCTGACACCTTTAAGATTTTTACTTTCAATATTAATACCGACTCTGTTTACCGTAAGATACACGCGTATAATAAGGTACGCGCATATAGAATTGATGTACAGGCGGTCTGTGACTCCTTGGTCTACAATTCACTTGACTCGTGCATGACGATGTATCACGATCCGATTGTGTGGAATAACCGTCAACAACTTGTTGGTGAGGAAATCCAGGTCTTTATGCGCGACTCGGTCGTCGATCGTGCGCATGTCATCAATCAGGCATTCTCTATAGAGCAGCTGCCCGATACGGTGCATTACAATCAAGTGTCGTCTAAGGAGATGTTCGCCTTTTTCTATAAGGGAGCTATCCGGGAGGCACAGGCAAAGGACAATGTGCTGATCATCTATTATCCAGAGGACAGTGCCGACAGTACGCTCATAGGACTGAACTACACAGAAACCAGCGAATTGCACATGTTTCTTGAGAATGGGAAAATGAAGAAGATATGGATGCCGAAAGCTGAGGGAACGCTCTATCCCATGTCTCAGATTCCGCCAGAGAGAAAACTGCTTGACGGTTTTGCCTGGCATGACGATGTGCGTCCAGTCTCCAAGCAGGATATTTTCTTCTGGCGTCCTAAGAGTAAAAAAGCGAAATAGTCTCCAATAGCACCATGTCAGATATAATCCATCTGCTTCCCGATACCGTTGCCAACCAGATTGCAGCTGGCGAGGTTATCCAGCGTCCGGCTTCCGTCATCAAGGAGTTGGTGGAGAATTCCGTTGATGCCGGTGCCAAGAACATCCATGTGATAGTGGTGGATGCGGGGCGCACGATGATTCAGGTGATAGATGACGGACAAGGCATGTCGGAAACGGATGCCCGCCTGGCATTCGAGCGGCATGCCACGTCGAAAATCAGCAAGGCCGATGATCTTTTTGCTCTTCACACCATGGGTTTTCGTGGTGAGGCCTTGCCGTCGATAGCGGCAGTGGCGCAGGTCGAACTGACGACACGGGTGGCTTCCGAGGAAATAGGCACCTGTTTGCGGATAGCCGCTTCTAAGGTGCTGTCTCAGGAGGCGGCATCCTGTCCGGTAGGTTGTAACTTCAAGGTTGAGAATATCTTCTATAATGTACCAGTGCGCCGCAAGTTCCTCAAGTCGAATGCTACAGAGCTGAACAACATCCTCACGGCCTTTGAGCGCATAGTGTTGGTCTACCCAGACATTTCCTTCACATTGCATAGTAACGGTTCGGAGCTGCTCAACCTGCGTGCAGGCTCACTGATGCAGCGCATCACGGAGGTCTTCGGCAAGCGTTTCGGACAGGATCTTCTGCCACTACAGGTGAACACGGCTATGGGGAATATTTCCGGATTTGTCGGTAAACCGGAGACAGCAAAGAAAAAAGGAGCTTACCAATATCTGTTTGTCAACGGACGATACATGAGGCATGCCTATTTCCATAAGGCGGTGCTCAATGCCTACGAACATCTGGTCGCCGAAGGTATGCAGCCGCCTTATTTTATCTATTTCGATGTGTCGCCTGCCGATATTGATGTCAACATCCATCCAACTAAGACGGAGATTAAGTTTGAGAACGAGCAGCCTGTCTGGCAGATTCTTTCCGCTGCCGTGAAAGATGCTATCGGACGTTTCTGTGATATCCCTTCTATTGACTTCGATACCGAGGGACGTCCTGACATTCCTGTCTTTAACCCGCAGCACCATCATGTGGAAGTTCCTCATGTTACCTATAATCCCACCTATAATCCCTTCTCGTCACCGAAGTCCTCTTCAGGTGCAACTCCTCGTGATGGCTATGTCGCGACATCGCCGCCCGCGCCTTCTCTTTTCGACGAGCCCGACGTTCTTTCTTCCGTCATCTCTGAGAAGTCGCCGGTTCATTATCAGTACAAAGGGCGCTATATTATGACGGCCGTCAAGTCTGGCTTGATGGTGATTGACCAGTATCGTGCCTCCGTGCGTATTCTTTTTGAGAAATATGTGGCTCAAGCGTCTGAGCGTTCTTTTGTTCCCCAACGCCTTCTCTTCCCGGAGGCCGTCCAGTTCACTGCCGCCGAGGAGGCTGTATTGAAGGACCTGCTCCCCCAATTGATGAAAATGGGCTTCGAACTGACAGATCTCGGTGGAGGCAACTACGCCGTGAACGCTATCCCCTCTGGCGTTGAAGGCGACCCGGTCTCACTCGTCCGTAACGTTGTTTCCGAGAGCATTGAGAAGGGCGGGGGAGAATTGTCTTCACCCAGTGCCCAGTTGGCCTTGTCGTTGGCGCGGGCTACAGCAGTGCCTTATGGTCAATTACTGTCTAATGAGGAGATGGAATCTGTCACTAATCAGCTTTTCCTTTGTTCAAATATCAACTATACTCCTGATGGCCGCGCCGTCCTTGGTATTCTTCCGCAGTCCGACATTGAACATCTTTTGGGAAGTTAGAAAAAAAATCAAAAAAAATTTGGTCGTTCAAAAAAAATGCATTACCTTTGCATCCGCTAACAAGAAAAGGGCGTTTAGCTCAGCTGGTTTAGAGCATCTGCCTTACAAGCAGAGGGTCGGCGGTTCGAATCCGTCAACGCCCACGAAAACGAGAGAGAATCCGCAGCTTGAGAGCTGCGGTTTTAAGTTTGCGGAAAAGAGCTCATTATTAGAAAAATGGATTTAAATGCATTGACAGCCATCTCGCCTATTGATGGCCGCTATCGTAGTAAGACAGAACCGTTGTCAGGATATTTCTCCGAATACGCATTGATACGTTATCGTGTGCGTGTAGAGATAGAGTATTTCATAACACTCTGTGAGTTGCCCTTACCGCAACTCCAGGATTTCGACCAGAATCTTTTTGAACCGCTTCGCGACATCTACCGGCAGTTCACGGTGGCCGATGCTTTGCGTGTTAAGGATATTGAGAAGGTGACCAACCATGATGTGAAGGCCGTAGAGTATTTTATCAAGGAGCATCTGGATGTGATGAGTGGCTTCCCCGCTCAGGCCAAGGAGTTCATCCATTTCGGTCTTACCTCTCAGGATATCAACAATACCAGTGTTCCCCTCAGCATCAAAGAGGCCCTGGAACAAGTCTACTATCCCCTTCTTGAGGAACTTATTGAGCAGCTCCACGACTATGCTGAGGAGTGGCGCCAGATACCCATGCTTGCCAAGACTCACGGCCAGCCGGCATCGCCAACCCGTCTGGGTAAGGAAATAATGGTCTATGTCTACCGCCTTGAAGAGCAGTTGCGCTCCCTGAAGGAGACACCCGTCACGGCCAAGTTCGGCGGTGCCACCGGCAACTTCAATGCCCATCATGTGGCCTACCCCCAGTACGACTGGCGGGACTTCGGCAACCGTTTCGTCAGCGAGAAGCTGGGACTGGAGCGTGAGCAGTACACCACGCAGATCAGCAATTACGACTGGCAGGCAGCCATCTTCGATGCCATGAAGCGCATCAACACCATAGTCATCGACCTTGACCGTGATTTCTGGATGTACATATCCATGGACTATTTCAAGCAGAAAATCAAGGCTGGCGAGGTGGGTAGCAGCGCTATGCCGCATAAGGTGAATCCTATCGACTACGAGAACTCCGAGGGTAACCTTGGCATAGCCAATGCTGTGCTTCAGTTCTTGTCGGCAAAACTGCCCGTCAGCCGTCTGCAGCGTGACCTTACCGATTCTACGGTGCTTCGTAACGTCGGTGTTCCCATGGGACATGCTCTCATCGCCTTCCAGTCTACCCTTAAAGGACTGCGCAAGCTGATTCTCAACGAGTCCAAATTGCAGGAGGATCTTGACAATACATGGGCCGTTGTGGCTGAGGCTATCCAGACCATCCTACGGCGTGAGGCTTACCCCAATCCATACGAGACCTTGAAGGCCTTGACCCGCACTAACGAGCGGATGACTGCAGCAACCATCGCAAACTTTATTGATACACTAGACGTCAGCGACTCTGTGAAAGAGGAACTGCGTGCCATCACTCCCGCCACTTACACCGGGATGTAATAAGAAATATACACAAAACAGAACAATATGGATTTCGAGAAAGAAAAGAATTACGAAGAGAAGCCTGCAAGCGAACAGAGCACCAGTAGCCGTGACGGCTATCCTCAGGCAGGCAATGGTTTTCAGCGTGACTACCGTGGACGCTCACCGCGTCCGCGCATCCACAGTGGACAACGCCCTGCTTTCAACGGTGGTGCAGATCGTCCCAACTACAGTCGTCAGAGTCATGATGACGGCGGTTTCCGTCCCGAGGGATTCGGTGCAGGCCTGCAGGGCAGTCAAACCCGCGGACAGGGAGGCTCCCGTCCGCGTCCCCGTCAGGCCTATGGCCGTCCCCAGGAAGGTGAGGGCTATAACAACAGAGGCTACGGACAGCCGCGTTTCGGCTATAACAGCCGGTCCTCCAATGGAGGCTATCAGCAACCTCGCCAGCAGGGAGGTTACCGTCCCCGTTATAATCAGGATGGTGAAGACAGAGGTTATCAGAAGTCTTACCGCCCTTCTTATGGCAAACCCTATTCGGCAAGCAAGCCCTACCAGCCGTCTTATAATAATCAGAATAAGCCCTATGGTCAGAAGACTTTTGGCAAACGTCCCCATACGGCCGACTATGATCCCAATGCCAAGTACAGTCAGAAGAAGCGCATCGAGTACAAGGAAGTTCATTACGACCCCAACGAGCCCCTGCGCCTGAATAAGTTCCTTGCCAATGCCGGCGTATGCAGCCGTCGTGAGGCTGACGAGTTCATTCAGGCAGGTGTTGTCTCCGTCAACGGACAGGTGGTCACCGAACTGGGAACAAAGATCCTGCGTACCGATGAAGTGCGTTTCCACGACCAGCCGGTTTCTCTTGAGAAGAAGGTGTATGTCCTGCTTAACAAGCCCAAGGACTACGTCACCACCAGCGATGATCCGCAGCAGCGTAAGACTGTTATGGATCTGGTTAAGAATGCCTGCCCAGAGCGCATTTATCCCGTTGGGCGCCTTGATCGCAACACGACGGGCGTACTTCTGCTTACCAATGATGGCGACCTCGCTTCGAAGCTGACACATCCCAAATATCTCAAGAAGAAGATTTACCATGTCTTCCTTGATAAGAACGTGACCGCTCATGACTTGCATCAGATTTCCGATGGCATTCAGCTGGAGGATGGCGAGATCAAAGCTGATGATGTGCAGTATGCTGATGCTGTCGATAAGAAACAGGTGGGAATAGAGATTCACTCTGGTAAGAACCGCATTGTTCGTCGTATTTTCGAGAGCCTTGGTTATAAGGTGCTCAAGCTCGACCGTGTGCAGTTTGCAGGACTCACTAAGAAGAACCTCCGTCGTGGCGACTGGCGCTACCTCACCGAGGAAGAAGTCGATCGTCTGCGTATGGGAGCGTATGAGTAAATTTAGAGTTAAGAGTTTCGAATGAGTATGAAACGAACAAAGATAATTGACGTACTGAATAGTACGGATTTCGGAAAAGAAATATGTGTGAAGGGCTGGGTGCGCTCGCACCGTGGCAGTAAGAATGTCGACTTCATCGCCCTCAACGATGGCTCTACCATCAAGAATGTGCAGGTCGTTGCCGATGCAGCTAAGTTTGACGACGAACTGCTGAAGCAGATTACCACTGGTGCCTGCATCTGCGCCGAGGGCACACTGGTTGAGAGCCAGGGAGCAGGCCAGTCGTCAGAGATTCAGGCCTCCAAGCTTGAGGTTTATGGACTCTGCGGCAACGATTACCCCATGCAGAAGAAGGGTCAGAGTTTCGAGGCTATGCGCAAGAACGCTCACATGCGCCTGCGCACCAACACCTTCGGAGCCGTGATGCGCATTCGCCACAACATGGCGATGGCCATCCACACCTACTTCCACGAGCACGGCTTCTACTATTTCCACACGCCTCTCATCACCGCCAGCGACTGTGAGGGTGCAGGCAACATGTTCCAGGTGACCACCAAGAACCTCTACGATCTGAAGAAGGACGAGCAGGGAAAGATCATCTACGACGACGATTTTTTCGGTGAGCAGACTTCGCTCACCGTCAGCGGACAGTTGGAAGGTGAACTGGGAGCCACCGCACTGGGTGCCATCTACACCTTCGGACCTACCTTCCGCGCTGAGAACTCGAATACCCCTCGCCATCTGGCAGAGTTCTGGATGGTTGAGCCAGAGGTTGCCTTCCTCGACCAGGAGGAACTGATGGACCTCGAAGAGGATTTTATCAAATATTGCGTGCGCTGGGCACTCGACCACTGTAAGGACGACCTTGAGTTCCTCAACAAGATGATCGACAAGACCCTCATCGAGCGCCTCGAAGGCGTACTCAAGGAGACTTTCGTACGTCTGCCCTATACCGAAGGCATCAATATCCTGCAGGAGGCCATCAAGAACGGTAAGAAGTTTGAGTTCCCCTGCAACTGGGGCGATGACTTGGCCAGTGAGCACGAGCGCTACCTCGTGGAGGAGCACTTCAAGAAGCCCGTCATCATGACCGACTATCCACGTGCCTTCAAGTCGTTCTACATGAAGCAGAACGAAGAGCAGGGCGAGGGTAGTGTAGGCTACAAGGGTGCTGTTGCTCCTGGTCCTACCATGCAGGGCACCGACGTACTGTTCCCACAGATTGGTGAGATTATCGGCGGCTCAGTCCGTGAGGAGAGCTACGACAAACTGATGGCCGAGATTGAGCGTCGCCAGATGGATCAGACCCATCTGTGGTGGTATATCGATACCCGTCGCTGGGGCTCTTGTCCTCACGCTGGTTTCGGACTCGGTTTTGAGCGTCTCATCCTTTTTGTGACGGGCATGCAGAACATTCGCGACGTCATTCCGTTCCCGCGCACACCAAAATCAGCAGATTTTTAAAAAAAAAATCACAAAGATGATGTTTTTTTTAAAAAATGTATTAACTTTGCAGACTGAAAATGTGAAACCAACCACTTACCTTATTATATATAAGAAGTGCGTCTATAAACACAATAAATAAAATGAGATTGCCTATGAGGAAAAACTTCGTAAATAAACAAAAAAACGGGTCAAAAACGTTAAAATAGCGGTAGAATGGCACTTTCTGCTCAACTTTTTGGGCTTTTTTCGAAAAAAAATCGGAAATTGTTTGCAAGTTTTCAGATTTATATCTATATTTGCACCAAAAATTTGGCTCCCTCAGGGAGAAATAGCGTTTGGATGTGACCTGTAAGAGGCAGTCAGAACTGCAATTTGAGTATAATTTGAGAGAAGATAAAATATAGGAAAAAAGTACAACAACTTAATTTTTTATTAATTTAATTTTTTAATCGTATGAAAAAAAGATTTTTTGGAACGCTGCTTATGGGAGCATTTTTGATTGCTTCCATGAGTATGTTTGTGTCTTGTAAGGATTACGATGACGACATCAACAAGAACACGTCGGACATCACTGCCTTGCAGTCACAGGTGCAGACGCTGAAGACAGCCCTCGATCAGGCCAAGTCTGACGCTACTGCTGCTCATGCTCTTTATGCTACGAAGTCGGAATTGGCCGCTAAGGCAGACCCGTCAGACGTTGCTGCTGTGAAGAAGGCTCTTGACGAGGCTGTCAGTGCTCTCTCTGCTGAGGTGAAGGCTATGGTTACCGCCGATCAGCTGACCAAGGCTATTGAGGCTGCTCAGGCTACTCTTCAGGCTGCCATCGACGGCAAGGCTTCTCAGGCTGACCTGGATGCCCTCGCACTGAAGGTTGCTGCCATTGATCCCCAGCTGAACCAGATCAAGACTGACCTGCTGGCTGAGATTGACAAGGCTGCAAAGGCTGCCAACGATAACATTGAGGCTCAGAAGAAGGCTATCGAGGCTCTCGAGGCTGCTCTGAAGGCTGCTAACGACGTGAACGCTGCTCAGGATGCCGCTATCAAGGCTCTACAGGACGCTCTCGGTGGTGAGGGTGACAGCGAGTCTATCAAGGCTCTGGCTGATGACATCGCCGCTCTGAAGGCTTCTGTTGCTACCTTGGCTTCTGCTGACGCTGTGAAGGCTCTGGAGGACAAAATTGCTGCCCTCGAGACTGCCAACGCCCAGCTGGCTGAGATCCAGGCAAGTGTTGATAACGCTACTAAGGACGTTGCTGACGTGAAGGTTGCCATGAAGGAGGCTTCTGACATGGTTGACAAGGCTGCTGCCACTGTGAACCTGCTGACTGTCTTCGTTGACAAGCGTTTGACCTCTCTCGTGCTCCGTCCCGACTTCTACTGGGGTGGTATCGAGGCTGTAGAGTGCCCCGCTCTCTACAATGTGCCCATCTATTGCGTTGCTAAGAATGAGAAGGCTGCTGTTGTTGGTGACTATACCAAGAGTGAGCAGTTCCAGATTCTGAAGAGTAAGGAGAAGTTCTATGCTCCTGGTGTGCCTTACGACTCTACTTACACTTATACTCCGCTTGCAGAGGCTACTTATCACATGAACCCCAGCAGCGCTAACATCGCCGGTAATACTTGGGAGTTCTATTCTAACATTGCTGCTGTCCGCACTCGTGCAAACGGTCATGGTACGCTGGCTATTCCTGCCAACGACGGTGTGATTGCTGAGAGCGACTATGCTAACGGCTTCCTGACAGTGAAGTTCACTCCGGACTGGGAGTATATCTACAAGCTGGCTCGCACTGGTAGCAATAGATATGCTGGTTATGCAGAGAATTATCCTGACAGCTGGACTACTTACACAAATCCCGATCCTACAGATCCTACCTCTACGATTACAACTACTCGTGACTATTACAGCAATCTCTATGTTTATGACAACCAGACTGGTACTGTTATTGATACTTTGAATGTTGGTGGTTGGTATAATCGTACTAATACTGTCTACAATTGGCTGGCTGACTCTGCAGCTATGGTTGCTCTGAAGGTGAACGTAGGTGATACATCTGTCGTTTCTGACTATGCTCGTTTGGCTCCTATCTTCTATGATAACCTTTATCTTGCTGATAAGACATGGAAAGACTATGCTCACAGAGATTGGGTTGGTAGCTACGACCTCTTCCGTGATGTTGTAGACCGTATCAACAGCAATAGCTTCTGGGATACTTATACTGGTGCTTCAGTTTCCAACGTTCATCCTATCGTTTATGACAGCAAGCTGAACCTGAGCGAGCTCATCGAGACTCACTACACCGTACGTAGCTATGGTGGTGAAGCTTATGTTTCTCACGAAGTAATGTCTGAGGAAATCATGAAGAAGCTCAACCTGCACTATGAGTTCGACTACATTGAGTACACCAAGGGTGGTAATATGACTGACGAGACCCAGCACATCCAGCTGGTGAAGGAGAACGACAGCGTCTATGCTTATCCTCGTAACGTTGACGTCAACGGTAAGCGTATTGACAATGCAACCGCTAACAAGTCAGCTGTTGGCCGTGAGCCGGTAATCCGTGTCACGCTCGTTGATAACGAAGGCCGTATCTACTCATGGGGTTATGAGAAGATTAAGATCGTTTCTGAGGCTCCGAAACCCATTGAGCCTATGACCATCTCGTTCGGTGGTGACTACTACATGGACTGCGATGCTAACGCTACTCTGACTTGGTCTCAGATTGAGTACAACATCTACAACAACCTGCTTGGTATCTCTAAGACAGAGTTCGAGACTCAGTACAGATTCGACGGCTATTGGGGCTATGACGCTCTTACTGCTACTACTTATCCTATCTTCAACCAGTATGTATTTGTTGATGGTCAGTATGTAAATGTGAACTCTAAGGCTTATCAGCCTAATCCTGCACTGGCTAACTACTGGCCGTACAAGGAAATTGGTGAGGTTCAGGAAATCCGTGACGCTAACGATCCTACCACTAATGTGCTGAACTGGCACGTATATCCGGCCGATGGTGACTTCCAGTATATCATGGATCTTGCTAAGATTGATGAGAAGGGTATTTCTACCGAGGCTCTGCCTGTAACCGTTCGCTTCAATAATGTTGCTGGTGGTTCTCCCGTCTACGTGAACCTCGACATTCCTAAGACGAAGCTGCACTTCGCAGTGGCTGAGGCTCTTGGTAAGACCACTGCTGGTTGGAAGCAGAACAACAGTGAGGCTGCTCCTACGAAGGCTGACGAGTCTGACTTCGCTGAAGTACACTACTCTGTTCCCACAATTGCTGAGCATCCCGCTAACCTTGCTGATACTGAGTTCTCTAAGGACATTCTTGAGTCGTTCAAGAAGCGTACCGTGCTCCTCAGTGCTCTTGATCCTCACTTCACCAAGTTCGCTGGTGCTGGTGTAAGCTTCAAGTTCGTTGCTCCTGAAAAGGGTAAGAATGCTACCAATATCAATGCTGTCGAAGGCTTGTGGACTGTTAAGGGTGTCAGCGGTGCTGAGTATACTCTGGCTGTTTCTGCCGACGGTTTGAAGGTTCAGATTGTTAGCTTCTATGATTGGTTCGTTGTTGACCGCATTCCTGCTAACGCTACTGTGCTGGGTGCAGGTGCCGAGATTGACGTTGTTACCTTGAATCCTGTTCCGGGCTCTGGTTCTACTCTGCCTACTCAGATCAAGCTGGCTAACAACCGTTACGCTCAGGATATCTTGAACTATGTTGGTTATCTGTCTGGTAAGAACGCTACCGATAAGTACACTCCGTGGTGCACTTCTGAGGATGAGATGTTCACTGTCTTCTTGCAGATTATTCCTGATAATGTTGCCGGTTGCTACGACCTGCTGCTGAAGAACAACTACTTCAAGGTTCGCTTCCAGCGTCCTATCAACGTCTACAGCAAGACTAAGGAGATTACCGACGCTAAGAACGATGTCCAGGAAGTTAAGGTTACCGATCTGCTCGGTATTAAGGACTGGCGTCTGTACAACCTTGCTTCGAGCAGCTCTGACGGCTCTTCGAACATCAAGCAGGAGTTCTACGGCGTGAAGAACCTGACCTCTACGACCTCTACTAACAGCTACCAGGTTGGTTACTATGGTGATCTGCGCGACGCTTACACAGACTACGCTGCTACAACACGTACTCTGCTGGATGCTACTCAGATCAGCAAGATTGAGGCTCTCGACCTCGTGAGCGATATTCCTGCTCTTGAGAGTCCGTACCTGACCACCAACGGTCACACCTGGATCAAGTACACCAACAAGGGTGATAACGTGGCTGACTTCCACATCTACGTGCCCATCTACGTTACTTACACCTATGGTGAGTGGCTGCCTTACACTCAGAAGGTTTACGGTATCATCACTGTTAAGCATACCACGAACCACGCTCGTCAGGACTAAGAAAGATTAGACCTTAGATAATAAGGAGGGGTGTCAACTCGTTGGCACCCCTTTTTCTAAAGAATAACGATAGAGAAATGAAGAAAATATTACTTATTTCCGTTCCTGCCGTGGCCCTGTTGCTCTGTCTTGTCGGGTGCAAACCTTCCAAGCAGGCACCCGTTGAGGAGGAGACTCCCACCATCCTTCAGCCGAAGTCGGAGTACACGCGTGAGGACACCGTCCAGGTGCGTGAACTTGTCGACAATCTCCTGACGGAGCTGAATGCCCACCAGTTCGACAAGGCTGTGAGCATGCTCTCGTTCCTAAATTACGACAGCATCGTGCCTCTGTCAAAGGAGCAGGCCCAGCGCCAGAAGCAGGTTTTCACCGCCGTGAAGGGTATCCGTTACGAGGCTGGCGACCTGATCTTCCATGAAGAGAAGGACAACCAGGTGAAGTTCCGCGTCATCCTTTTCGAGCGTGAGCCCGGTGATGACCGTCCCAACGAGGTGTCGTTTGCCCTCCGTCCAGTGCGCCGCAACGGTGTATGGTATCTGACGATGGCCGACGACATGACATCGACCAACGGCAAGAGCGAGATCAAGAATTAATGAAATAACGAATTAACACTGACTATTTTATGAAGACAATAAAGACTCTCCTGGCCGCAGCACTGCTGACGTTCGGTGCTGCCGCCCATGCCCAGGCCACCTATACCGACGGTGGCGGCAATGAATATGAGTTCCAGAAGCACATGTTCCTCGACCTGCAGGGCGGTGCACAGTACACCCTCGGTGAAGCAAAGTTCAAGGACCTGATTTCCCCGAACGTGCAGCTTGGCCTCGGCTATCAGTTCTCGCCTGTCATCGGCGCTCGCCTGCAGGCCAGTGCTTGGCAGTCGAAGGGCGGCTGGAACGGCTTCCACGTAGGCAATGAGGCTGCTCACACGCAGACCTACAAGTACAAGTTCGTGGCTCCTGGCCTCGACCTGATGTTCAACCTGTCGAACCTCATCGGCGGCTACAATCCGCTTCGCACCCTCGACCTGACCGCCTTCATCGGCGGTGGTGCCAACATTGGTTTCAGCAACGACGAGGTGAACGACCTGGCCAAGCAGCTCAATGCCGGTCAGGCAGCAGCTTATAATCTGGAGTACCTGTGGGACGGTACGAAGGTGCGTCCTTTCGGCCGCGCTGGTCTTGAGCTGGGTATCCGCCTAAGCGACGCTGTGAAGCTGATGGTTGAGGGTAACGCCAGCATCCTGAGCGACAAGTACAATTCTAAGAAGGCTGACAACCCCGACTGGTACTTCAACGCCCTTGCTGGCCTGCGTATCAACTTGGGTAAGGCTTTCAAGAAGGTGGTTCCTCCCGCTCCTGTTCCCGTTCCCGAGCCTGTTGCCGAGCCTGAGCCCGAGCCTCAGCGTATTGTGGAGCCCGCTCCCGTCAAGGTGGAGGAGAAGGTTGAGCCTATCCGTCGCGACATCTTCTTCCTGATCAACAAGACCGACATCCGCGCCACTGAGGCCCAGAAAGTGAAGGACATTGCTGACTACATGAAGAAGAACGCATCTGCCAAGGTTGTTGTCACCGGCTATGCTGACGCAGGCACTGGTAACGACAAGATCAATGACCGTCTGGCCGCCCAGCGTGCCGATGTCGTGGTGAAGGCCCTGAAGGAGCAGTATGGTATTGCTGCCGACCGCATCACTTACGACTCTAAGGGTGCCCGCGTGCAGCCGTTCGCCGAGAACGATATGAACCGCGTCACCATCTGTATTGCTGAGTAAAGGTTACATTTATTGATTTTTCTAGGGAGGCTCCGCAGATTTCTGTGGAGCCTCCGCATTTTTCTGTGGAGCCTCCGCGGTTTTTGAGGCTTCTTTTATAACTCACCACAGAGACACAGAGTTCACATAGTGATGAACTCTCTGTGTTCTCTGTGCCTCTGTGGCGCATTTATAACTGCTCCTGTTCTTGATTTTCAATCATTCCGTCTCGCAGGTGGATGGTGCGGTCGGTGATGCCGGCCAGTTGCTCGTCGTGGGTGACAATCACGAAAGTCTGTCCGAAGCGGTCACGCAGGTCGAAAAAGAGCTGATGGAGCTCCTGCTTGTTCTTCGTGTCGAGTGAACCTGAAGGCTCGTCGGCCAGAATGACGGCCGGATTGTTGACCAGTGCGCGTGCCACGGCGATGCGCTGCTTCTCGCCGCCCGATAGTTCTGCAGGCTTGTGCGAGGCGCGGTCGCTGAGTTGCATGAACTGCAGCAGTTCCTGCGCCCGTTCCTTGGCCTTGTGCTGTGATACCCCAGCGATGTAGGCCGGTATCATGATGTTCTCGATGGCTGTGAATTCTGGCAGGAGCTGGTGGAACTGGAATACGAATCCGAGGTGCCGGTTCCGGAAGTCGGCGAGTTTCTTTTGTGACAGTGTGGTGGTGTCGATGCCGTCGACAGTAACGTATCCAGAGTCAGCGCGGTCCAGTGTGCCGATGATTTGCAGCAGCGTGGTCTTGCCCGCTCCCGATGGCCCTACGATGCTGACGACTTCGCCACGGTCTACGTGCATCGTGATGCCTTTCAATACTTCTAATGAGCCGAAGCTCTTCTTGATGTCTTTTATGTCAATCATGCGTTCTTAATTTGTTGATCTTGTGTAGCATCCAGCCGTAGACGGAGTTCTCTTCATGGTGCTGTGCCTCTGTGAAGCTCATGCGGTCCTCCTTTTGTTCACCGTACTGGTCGGGGAAGACAATCATGAGGTTCTTTCCTGAGAAATAGTGCTGCAGTTCGTCGGGCAGCCGTTCAAGCGCGTTCTTGTAGGAGATGGTGCCCTTACGTGCCGTGATGACGACGAAGAGGTGGTCGTCGGCGATGTGTGCCGCCAGTTGTGGCAGTTCATTCCAGTGCTCCATTGGCGTGAATTCAGCCCGTACCGACGGATGGTTGTCATTGATGTATGCGGCAATGAGCGTCAGCGACTCCTGTCGTCCATGGAACTGTATGCGGCAGTCGAGTCCTCCGGCCAGTCGGCACAGCCTCTCGAGCCAGCGGTGGAATCCCGGCTCGTATTCAGCCCTGCTTGGTACGGCCACGCGGATGCGTCGCAGCGTGTTCAATGGCTGTACGAAGCGTGAGAGCATAATCTGCCTGTTCAGTCCGTTGTAGAGGCTTTGTATGAAGTCACCCCAGAACTTGGCGTTCTGCGAGGTGTGTACGTGCATGCCCATGATGACCTCGTTGCATCCCGATTCCCGGAATGCATGCTTGATGCCGTTGGCAATGTTGGTGGCCAGTCGCAGCTGTGTCTCCAGATGCACCTCCGATGCTGCGGCCTGCTTTTGCAGCTGTTCGAGGAGCCTTTGTCCGTCTTCCCTGCCTTTTGTTGCTTTCTCGTCATCATAGACCACGTTGAGTGCGACGATGGGCTGATGATGCCGCTGGTTACGTGTGAGCAGGGCCTGGTAGAGCAGCTGCGGTGCTATTTCCGGGTATTTGACGCAGATGAGGATTTTCTCTCTCTGGTTCTGGCTTTGTTGTGCCGTGATGGTGTGCGACAGTTGCTGTGACAGGACAATCTGCTTGGCGGCGTGCTCCGTCATGAGCGTTGAGATGATGCATGTGACGAGAATCATCATGACCACGCCGTTGAGCATGTTGTCGTTGACCATGTATTGACCTGGCGCCACTTCTAAGCGCATGCCTACCATGACCATGGCGATGGCACCGGCGGCGTGTGCCGAGGTCAGTCCGAACATCATGTGTCCGTCGCGCTTGGGCAGTCTGAAGAGCAGGCTCGACAAGTAGGCTGCCACGGCTTTTCCGAAGGTTCCGAAGAATGCGATCATGAGCATCACCCATAGAACGTAGGGACCCTGTGCCACCGTGCGTACGTTGATGAGCATGCCCACACCGATGAGGAAATAGGGAATGAAGAGGGCGTTACCCGTGAACTCCAGACGGTTCATGAGCGGCGACACGTGTGGGATGTACCTGTTGAGGATAAGGCCGGAGAAGAAGGCCCCGAAGATGCCCTCCAGTCCGATGACGTCGGTGAGCGCGGCATTGAGGAACATGACGGCGAGCACAAAGATGAACTGCATGACGGCGTCGCTGTAGCGTCGCAGGAAGTAGCGTGCCAGATGAGGAATGAACCACAGCATGCCGGCGATGTAGGCTGTGAGCTTCAGTGCGAAGAACACCCAGAAGAGCCAGAAGGACTCTCCCGTTCCTTGGGAAGCACTGCCCGACAGTCCTGCAATCATGACCAGTGCCATGAAGAGGCTGATCATGGAAGAGCCTACGGAGAGGGTCACCGAGGGGTGTCGCTGCAGTCCGTATCGGCCGATGATGGGGTAGGCGATGAGCGTGTTGGACGCCATGATGCATCCCAGCAGGAACGAGGTGGCCGGCGAATAGTGTAGCAGTGTGATGGCCATCAGGTAGGTCAGTCCCAGTGGAACGAAGCATGTGAGCAGTCCGAATACGAAGAAGCGTCGCGTGTTGCGCTTCACGCCTTGCATGTCCATCTCCAATCCGGCGAGGAACATGATGTAATAGAGCCCCACGCGTCCGAATAGTTCGAAGGAACCGTCGCGCTGCAGGATGTTCAGTCCGTATTGTCCCATCAGTACGCCCGCCAGCACCATGCCTATGATGTGTGGAATCCTGAGTTTTCCCATGATGATAGGTGCAAACAGGATAATCAGCAGCACCACGAAGAAAATCAGCGTGGGGTCGGTGATAGGGAAATATGTTGCAAAATTCGTCATTCAGAGTGCAAAGATACGAATTTTTTAGGCATGGATGGCACGGATTACACATATTTTTTGTAATTTTGCAGCCGAAAAGTATCATTTAAAAGAAAAAGCGAAATGAAAGTAGCAATTGTGGGTGCTTCAGGCGCCGTAGGACAAGAGTTTTTGAGATTGCTTGACGAGAGAAATTTCCCGATGGATGAACTGGTGCTGTTCGGCTCAAAGCGGTCGGCTGGCACGACATATAGCTTCCGTGGCAAGGAATTGACGGTGAAGCTGTTGCAGCATAACGACGATTTCAAGGATGTCGACATCGCCTTTACCAGTGCCGGTGCCGGTACCTCAAAGGAGTTTGCCGAGACCATTACAAAGTACGGCTGCGTGATGATCGACAATAGTTCGGCCTTCCGCATGGATGACGATGTGCCCCTGGTGGTGCCGGAGTGCAATGCCGAGGACGCGCTGAACCGTCCCCGTGGCATCATTGCCAACCCCAACTGCACGACCATCATGATGGTTGTGGTACTGCAGCCGTTAGAGCGGCTGAGCCATATCAAGCGCATCCACGTGGCTTCCTATCAGAGTGCCTCGGGCGCTGGTGCCGCTGCCATGGCCGAACTGCAGCAGCAGTACAAGGAAATCGTCGAGACCGGCGAGGTGAAGACGGTGAATAAGTTCCCTCACCAGCTGGCCTACAACGTCATTCCCCAGATTGACGTGTTCCAGCCCAATGGTTACACGAAGGAGGAGATGAAGATGTACAACGAGACGCGTAAGATCATGCACACCGATGCCAAGTGCTCGGCCATGTGCGTCCGTGTGTCTTCGCTGCGCTCACATTCTGAGAGTGTGTGGATAGAGACCGAGCGTCCCCTCAGCGTCGAGGAGGCGCAGCAGGCCATTGCGAAGGCTCCCGGTTGCATGCTGGTTGACGACCCGTCGACGCTGACTTATCCCATGCCGTTGGATACCGCCGGCAAGGATAATGTTTTCGTAGGCCGTGTACGTAAGGACCTGAGCGACGAGAATGGTCTGACGTTCTGGCTCTCTGGCGACCAGATCCGCAAGGGTGCCGCCCTGAATGCGGTGCAGATAGGAGAGTATTTGATTAAAGAGAAAAGTGTATAGTTATGAAGAATTTAGTGTATTGTTGTGTCTTTTGTCTGAGTTGTCTTTTCTTCGCTTGCTCCGGTGAGCGTGAGTATATCAACTATCGCGGCCTGTCGATGGGTACGCCAGCCTCAAAGATGGCTGACTCGCTGCTGGCAAAACTGCCGAATCTGGCTGTGGATACGAATAAGACAAACGAGTCGAGCATCGTACTGTTCGACACGCTGGCTCAGAACTTCATGGTGACCATCTATCAGCAGCACGATACCATCACCGATATCCTGGAGAACTACTCGGCCAGCTACAACGACTCGACGAGCCATCTGTGGCAGGCGCTGCACGACGGTTTTGAGAAGGAGTTCGGTTGGCCCAACATGGGCAAGCACGGCGACCTGCACAAGGAGGCCACCTTTGAAAGCAAGAAGGGCACTATCGTGCTGATTCTGCTCAATACCTATTCGCCGACCGTCACCGTGCGTTATTCAACATCAACGACCAAGGATTAAGAGAAATAGAAATGAACTATCTTGATAGAAACGAATTTAATTTTGAACCAAGCCCGAAGGTCCTTGAGGCCGTAAAGAACTTCAATCCGAAGGATCTGTGCTTCTACACCCGTATTTACGACCAGGGCAAAAAAAGCGTCATCACCGTCAGACTAAGCGAAATCTACGGCGTGCCGGAAGAGCAGGTACTGCTGGCTTACGGTGGTGAGGAAATCCTGAAAAATGCCATCCATTACTTCCTGACGATGGGTGATAACAAGACCATTCTCATCCCGGAATTCTCCTGGTGGTACTACAACCGTGTGGCCAGCGAGTGCGGCGGCACGTTCGAGATGTATCCCCTGCATGAGACGGGCGACACGTTTGCATACAACGTGGACGAGGTGATAGAATACACGAACCGTGTGCATCCGCGCATGCTGTTGCTGGCTTCGCCCAACAATCCTACGGGCAATAGTCTTTCTTCCGAGGAGATAGGCCGTATCATGGAGAACATACCCTCTGACACGATGGTGCTGGTGGACGAGGCATACGCCAGCTTCATCACCAGCGATACCGACTATATCGCACCCCTTGTTAATAAGTACGCGAACCTTATTATATCGCGTACGCTGTCGAAGTTCTACGGACTGCCCGGCCTGCGCACGGGCTTCGGCTTCATCGGCCGTGGTCATGACCAGTTCCTGAGCTATTCCAACAAGTATCTGGGCTTCAACCGCTTCTCAGAAGCCGTGGCACTGGCAGCTCTGGAGAGCGACGACCATTATCGCCGCGTGGCCGAGGAAATGGACTGGGGCCGCAAACTCTACAAGCAGGAACTGGGCTCGCTGCCTGGCTTCAAGGTCTACAAATCGGTGGCCAACTTCATCCTCATCAAATATCCTGTGGAGATCAAGGACGAACTGCTGAAGGCTCTTACCCTGCAGGACTACAAGATCAAGTTCATGGCCGACAAAGGCCTGGAGTCGTGCCTGCGCATCACGCTGGGACGCAAGGAACAAACACAGGTGGTTTGCGACACGATCAAACGCGTTTGGGAAGGAAGTAGGAAATGAACGAAGGATACCAGGCTTCATTGAAGTCGGCAGAGACGGAGGACTGGCTCGACCTACATGTCATCCGTCCGCTGTGCTACTATCTGGCCCTTTTCTTTGCAAAGTTAGATGTCCATCCCAATACGGTGACCATCTGGTCGATGATCATCGGTGCGGGAAGTGCCGTGTTCTTCGGCTGTAGTAGCTTCTACTATGGCGGAACTCTGGGACTGGTGTATAACCTGATTGCCGTCTTTCTGCTCATGGTGGCCGATGTCTTCGACTGCACTGACGGACAACTGGCACGTCTGACAGGGAAAAAGAGCCGCCTGGGGCGCATCCTTGACGGTGTTGCCGGCTTCACGTGGTTCACGCCTATTTACGTGCTGATGGTCTACCGCTTCTATCTCCACCACGATTTGGAGTTTGGCTGGCTGGGCATCGACGACACACCTGTCAATGTCGCCATCGCCACGGCTGTCGTGTTTGTCCTGGGAGTGATAGCAGGAATCATGGGAATTGCCGGACAGCAAAGGCTGGCAGACTACTACATTCAGATACACCTCTTCTTCCTGAAGGGCGAGAAAGGCAGTGAACTCGATAACTCTGCCCGTCAGCAGGAAATTCTCGACGCGATGCCGAAGGACGCACCGTTCTACGAGCGCCTGTTCCAGAAATCGTATGTCGACTATACGCGTAAGCAGGAAAAGGTGACACCGCAGTTCCAGCGTCTGATGGCTGAGCTTCGCCGTAAGTATGGCAGTGCGGATAACATCCCTGCCACCGTGCGCGAGGACTTCCGTCGGCGTTCGCTGCCCGTCATCTTCTGGAACGGATTGCTGACCTTCAATTTCCGTGAGTTCTGGCTCTTCCTCTTCTGCCTGCTCGACGTGCCCGCCCTCCATTTCGTGTGGGAAATTGTCGGCATGGGACTGCTCTATATGTATGTAAACCACCGTCATGAGCGCTTCTGTCGCCAGATGGTGGACAGTATGAAATAAACAAAAAATCCATATCATCATGAACGAAAACGAGAACAAGCAGCAGGGACTGCAAATAGAACTGGTGCCTGACGTGGCTCAGGGAGAGTATGCAAACTTCGCCATCATCACTCACTCGTCGAGCGACTTCATTGTCGACTTTGCACGCGTGTTGCCCGGTGTGCCCAAGGCTCAGGTGAAGAGTCGTGTCATCCTCGCTCCGGAACATGCCAAGCGTCTGCTTGTAGCCTTGCAAGAGAACATCATGCGCTATGAGCGCGAGTTCGGACCTATCAAAATCCCTAATAAGGAACCGCGCACGATAGCACCCTTCGGACCGAATACCGGTGAGGCATAGCCATACAGATGACTTTTATAATTAAAAAATGTTATATCTTGTTAAATATCGCAGGATATAACGTTTTTCTTTTATATATATTAGGTGGAGTCGGAAAATAGTTGTACCTTTGCAGCCCGAATTACGCCTTCTTAAAGAGGGTGTATTGTGTAATTTGCTGAATACAAACAAAATAATATATAAACAAATAATTAAAAAAGTAAATTTATTATGCCTACAATTTCACAATTGGTAAGAAAAGGCAGAAAGGTGATTGTCGACAAGTCAAAGTCGCCTGCGCTGGACAACTGTCCTCAGCGTCGTGGCGTCTGTGTACGTGTCTACACGACAACTCCTAAGAAGCCTAATTCGGCTATGCGTAAAGTAGCCCGTGTTCGTCTGACAAATCAGAAGGAAGTCAACTCGTACATCCCCGGAGAGGGACACAACCTGCAGGAGCACAGCATCGTGCTGGTTCGTGGCGGTCGTGTGAAGGATCTTCCCGGTGTACGTTATCACATCGTTCGCGGTACGCTTGACACCGCTGGCGTGGCAAACCGCACCCAGCGCCGCTCAAAGTACGGAGCAAAGCGTCCCAAGAAAAAGTAATTAACCCCGTTTTGGCTTGTGACTAAGGTTGAGTAAATGACCCAGTGGAGGCGTTGAAGAACACGAACAACAACCCTAAACAAAAAACAAACAAAACAATGCGTAAAGCAAAACCTAAAAAGAGAGTCATCCTTCCCGATCCCGTGTTCGGCGACGTGAAGGTGTCCAAGTTCGTCAACCATTTGATGTATGACGGCAAGAAGAGCATTTCTTATGAAATTTTCTACAATGCTCTTGAGATTGTAAAGACCAAGATGGCAAGCGAGGAGAAGGATCCCCTCACCATTTGGAAGGAAGCCCTCGACAAGATTACTCCTCAGGTCGAAGTAAAGAGCCGCCGTATCGGTGGCGCCACATTCCAGGTTCCCACTGAGATTCGTCCCGACCGCAAGGAGAGCATCTGCATGAAGAACATGATCCAGTATGCCCGCAAGCGCGGCGGCAAGACAATGGCTGACAAGCTGGCAGCCGAGATTATGGACGCCTACAATGAGCAGGGCGGCGCCTACAAGCGCAAGGAGGACATGCACCGCATGGCCGAAGCTAACCGCGCATTCGCACACTTCCGCTTCTAACAAA
>JAFYDA010000088.1 GCA_017545045.1 Prevotella sp.
TATCTCGCGGCACATGTTCTTGATGTCGGTGACACGCTGGAGCGTCTCCAGGTTGTCACCGCTGTAATGACCAGGGAATAGGAAGCGGATGTCGTTCTGCTTCATGTAGCGCTCAATCCGCTCGGCAGTGTACATCTCGGTCGATAGGTTGGTGAACACCAGCAGGTTGGTCGAGCCAAAGGCATCGCCGCTGAAGCCGTAATGCCGGACCTTGTCAAAGAAAGTGGCGCTGCCGGAGGTGTGGCCGGGCGTAAAGATGACCTCTATCTCACGGCCGCCAAGGTCTATCACCTCGCCGTCGAAGAGATACCTGATCTGACCCTTGTAGCTTCGCATGCTGTTCGAAACGAGAGGCATGTCGCCTGCATTCAGATAGACCTCGGGGAAAGGCCCTACCCCACCCGCATGGTCACCGTGGGCATGGGTCAGCATCATGGTAACGGGACGAAAGAATAAATTATAAGAAAAGTAAGTAGAAAGATGGATGCAACCTTCGCATTGGAGGTGTTGGATAAGGCTCCATACGTGACAGTTAGCATGACAAAACCAGACGTGACCGAGCCTCCCGTTGGCAAGCGCAAGCAGTATGATAAGCAGGGAGAAGAAATGACCGGACGGAGCAGCGAGAGCCATCATGCTTGCATAAATGGCCAAGTCGCGAAGGACGAAGACGAAGTCAAATATGGCAGAATGGAAGAAAGCCTCTACGGATTTCTGTGAAGGCTCCGCGTTTTTGTCCCAGGCCGTGGGAAATTTGTCCCAAGCTCTGGGAAATTTGTCCCAGGCCGTGGGAATTTTCTGTGAAGCCTCGATATTTCCCTGATCTGCTAAAATGATTTTACGATTTTCTGCAAGGAGAAGGTGTTTGCATCCGTTTTGTAAAATCCAACTTTATTCGTAGTGTCTGATTCTAACGTCGATGCCGTCGCCTTTTAGCTGTTCTGGGAGGCCACTCACGTCAGTCTGTCCGTAGTGATAGGGGAACAGCACCTTGGGCTTGATGGTTCTCGCTGCCTTAACCAGTTGGGCGGGTGTCATCGTGTAGGGTTGGTTGCAGGGAAGGAAAGCGATGTCGATGTCCTTGATGTCCTGCATCTCAGGAATATCCTCGGTATCACCAGCGATATAGATTCTCAGTCCGTCGATGGTCAGGATGTAGCCGTTGTCGCGTCCTTTCGGATGGAACTGCGTATGTCCCTCCGTTGTGTTATAGGCAGGAACAGCTTCAACCTTGATGGCACCTAACGTGGCCTTTTGGCCATTTTGCAACACGGCACATTTACCGTCATACATCTCTTCACAACGCTTATTCATGACCAGCTGCGTGCTCTTGTTTGCCAGCAACTTAATAGCCTCCTTGTCGAAGTGATCGCCGTGCTCATGCGTCACGAAAATATAATCAGCCTTAGGCATGGCGGCATAGTCAATTACCTTGTTGCCAAGTTTTCTTACAGGGTCTATCTGAATCTCTTGGCCGTCATACTGAATGCGGATGCTGGCATGCACAAGCGCATGGAACGTCACCGTCTTGCCGCTTTTGGTTGTAAAAACGTCGGTTTCGTAATTCCCCTGGCCGCAGGCAGTCGTTAGCCCAAGTGCGGCGAATAAGCAAGTCAAAATCTTCTTCATATATTCATTTCTTTAATTTGTTATTAGAATGATGAATCCACTTGAATGGTGCAAAGATACACATAATTATGGAAATATAATGCGGGAAAGCAAGAAAATGTAGTGAAACTAACACATTAAACATTTCCCAATAAAACATAAAAATAGCTCTCAAATTCTCAGACATGCCTGTATGTCTGGGATTTTTCGTAACTTAGCGGCCAAATCACACAAGATTATAAAATGAAGAACTACTACGCACTTATCTGCGCATTCCTGTTGACAACAGGAGTTGCTGCACAAAACCATCGTACACTGTTCGACGATGGATGGACATTCAGTCAGGATGGTAAAACCATCCAAGTGAACCTGCCCCACGACTGGGATATCTACTCAGGCCCCAATCCCGCAACGGGAACCACAGGTACTGGCGGCGGCTGGTACAAGGGCGGCAAGGGAGAATATCGTAAACAATTCACAATTCATAATTCACAATTCACAATTGATAATTCCCTGGTGAAGCTCCACTTCGAGGGCGTGTATCAAAAGGCCGAGATCTATGTTAATGGCCAGAAGGCCGGACAGCATCACTATGGCTACACGCCATTCACCGTGGATATAACACCATATTTAGCCTCACCCCTAACCCCTCTCCAAGGGGCGAGGGGAATGAATACCAACGAAGTAGTTGTAAAGGTAGATAATAGCGAGCAGCCCAACTGCCGTTGGTACAGCGGTTCCGGCATCTATCGCCATGTGTGGCTCGAAACGATGCCGACGCTGCACATCGCCGAGAATGGCGTATTTGTTACAACTGAGACAACCCCCTCTTCTGCCCCCGAGGGGGCTACTATAGCCAAAATAAAAGTGGAAGTAATGGTGCAGAACGAGGGGAGCAAAGAAAAGCAATGTACAGTAGAAGTTGAGGGACAGCAAAAACATCTGTCGCTGAAGCCCGGCGAACAGAAACCCGTAGTATTCAACTACACGATCAACAATCCCAAGCTGTGGTCGCCAGATTCGCCATATCTCTATACTGCGAAAGCTACTATTGTAGCCCCCTCGGGGGCCGAAGGAGGGGTTTCTGTCAAATACGGCATCCGTTCGTTCTCGTTCGATGCTGAGAATGGTTTCGTGCTCAACGGCAAGAAGATGCTTATCAACGGTGCCTGCGTACACCACGACGACGGTGTGCTGGGTGCCCGTGCTTTCGACGATGCCGAGATCCGCAAGGTGCGCCAGATGAAGGAGGCGGGCTTCAACCTCATCCGTACCAGCCATAATCCCACGACGCGTGCCTTCCTCGACGCCTGCGACTCGATAGGTATGCTCGTCATCGACGAGGCCTTCGACGGCTGGCGCACGCAGAAGAATCCCTACGACTATTCCACCGTCATCGACTCCTGCTACCGTGAGGACATCCATGCGATGGTGCTGCGCGACCGCAACCATCCGAGCGTCATCTCGTGGAGCATCGGCAACGAAGTCATCGAGCGCAAGGATATCCGTGTGGTTTATACCGCCCGACAGATGAAGAAGGCCATTCACGAATATGACACGACACGCCCCGTCACCGAGGCTCTCTGTGCCTGGGACCGCGACTGGGAAATCTACGACCCGCATGCCGAGGTGCTCGACGTGGTGGGCTACAACTACATGATCTTCAAGCACGCCAGCGACCATGAGCGTGACCCCAAGCGCGTCATCTGGCAGACGGAGAGCTATCCGCGTGATGCCTTCCGCAACTGGGCCGTGGCAAATGACTTCCCATACGTCGTGGGCGACATCGTGTGGACTGGTCTTGACTATCTGGGCGAGAGCGGCATAGGACGCAACTATTATAAAGGTGAGCGTGAGGGCGAGTCGTGGATTGAGGGCGGACAGCCCGAATGGCATGGCGCTCCCTGCGGTGATGTCGATATCACCGGCTGGCGCAAGCCTATCAGCCACTACCGTGAGATGCTGTGGGGCAAAGACACGCCGCTTTATATGGCCGTCAAAGAACCCAACGGCTACCACGGCGACATTCACACTACGATGTGGAGCGTATGGCCCACATGGGAGTCGTGGACATGGCCCGGTTGGGAGGGAAAGCCTATCGAAGTGGAGGTCTATACTAAAGCACCAGAAGTAAAACTCTATCTGAACGACAAACTTATCGGCACAAAGAAAGTCGACCGTTCTACGGAATATAAAGCCGTCTTTACCGTAAACTACGAGCCAGGCACTTTGCGCGCCGAAGTATCTACTCCCCTCCCTCACAGGGAGGGGTCGGGAGAGAGTCTTCGGACTGCCGGCGAGCCCGCTCGTCTGCGCCTCACCCCCGACCGCACCGTGATGGCTGCCGACGGCCAGTCACTCACCTTCGTCACTGTCGAGGTCCTTGACAAGAACGGCACACCCGTACCCGAAGCCGCCATCGATTGCGAGGCTATCGTCAAGGGAGCAGGTACGCTGTTAGCCTTTGCCTCTGCCGACCTGAAGGACACAGAGCCCTACACCTCACCACGTGTAAAAACCTGGAAGGGCCGAGCTCTCCTCGTCGTCCGCAGCACACAGAAGAAAGGTAAGCTGCAACTCTCTGTGAAACCTGCAAAGTCGCTGCCCACAGCTACGCTCACCCTTCAATGCCGCTAATCTTGATAGAGAAAAAGAACACGTATGAAGAGAATTATATTGATGACAGTGGCCATCGTGCTGGGAATGCAGCTGACGATGGCTCAGGGTTTCAAGAATCCCGTGCTGCCAGGATTCCATGCCGACCCGAGCGTGTGCCGGGCGGGCGATGACTTCTATCTCGTGAATAGCACGTTCCAGTATTTCCCTGGCGTGCCCGTGTTCCATTCGAAAGACCTCATTCATTGGGAGCAGATAGGCAACTGTCTGACGCGACCCTCGCAGGTGGACCTGAAGGGTACTGACGGTAACAGCGGCATCTATGCGCCCACTATCCGCTTCCACGAAGGGCGCTTCTACATGGTGACGACGGTTTTCCCCTCACGCCGACACTTTTATGTTTGGACAGACAATCCCGCTGGGGAGTGGTCGGAGCCTATCGTGATCGACTTCGCCATCGGCAGCTGCGACCCGACGCTATTCTTTGACGACGGCCGCTGCTATTTCCTGTGGAAGGAGGGCGACATCAAAATCTGCGAGATTGATGTAGAAACAGGCAAGCAGTTGGGCGAGATTCATCACTTAGGAACGGGCCTCGGCGGGCGCTATCCTGAGGGACCGCATATCTACAAAAAGGACGGCTGGTACTATCTGCTGCTGGCAGAGGGCGGCACGGAGCATGGCCATCATGTGAACATCCTGCGCAGTCGCAGTCTCTTTGGTCCCTACGAACCAAACCCCGCGAACCCCATCCTGTCACACTTCAACATGAAGATGCAGAACAGCCCGATTCAGGGCCTCGGTCATGCCGACATGGTGCAGGCGCCCGACGATTCGTGGTGGATGATTTGCCTGGGCTACCGCACCAGCGGTTATCTGCAGCACGTGATGGGTCGTGAGACGATGCTCGCTCCTGTGCAATGGGCTGAAGGTGGTTGGCCTGTGGTGAATGGCGATGGTACATTGCAGATAGATATGCAATGCAAGACGCTACCCATCGTCCCAATGCCGCAAGACCCAGTGAAGGAAGAGTTTAATTACGTCAAGCGCAATGCACCTGCGGACAGTTATCATTCATTAGGTCTGCCAATGGGCTGGATGAGTCTGTGCAATCCTGACTATAGCAACTATTCGCTAACGGAACGCAGGGGTTTTCTGCGCTTGCGACCCAGCACGATAGATCTTAGTGAGACTGCCAATCCAACCTTCGTGGCCCGCCGTCAGACAGAGTTGAGTTTTACAGCCACCACCCTACTCGACCTCTCCAATCTTGCGGAAGGCATGCAGGCCGGCATTACCGCTTACGCCGCACCGCTGAACCACTACGACGTGGTGGTGGAGCGTCGCAATGGAAAGCTCTTCGCCAAGTCCTTCGTCCGTCTCGGCCAGACCAGCCACAGCGAAAAGGAACTTCCGCTGAGTGGTGACAAAGCCTACCTGCGTATCACCTCCGACAAGGACTTCTACTACATGCAGGCATCATCCGACGGCACCAACTTCACCACACTCGCCAAGATGGAATACCGTTTCCTTAGCACCGAGACCATCGGCGGCTTTACTGGCGTGATGCTCGGCCTTTTTGCACAAAGCAGCCAGAAAACAAACGGCTATGTGGATGTTGATTGGTTAGAATACATAGAAGAATATAAGCAGTAACTAAAACAGCTCGTTTTATATGTTCTTTTGAGTACTCGGTGCTGGCTGCTATTTCAGCCTGTTTATCCACTCCGCGATGTCGCTGAGCACTTCGGGCGATATGGTTTCCTCTATCTGCCGATATTCATTCACAAGGCCTGTGGTACAATGCTGGAAGAGGTGGTTCAAGCCAGGGTATTCCTTGATGAGATTCTTTTTCGACTTCGGCAGCAGGCGTTCAATGGCCGTAAGGTTCAGCGAAGAAATAACCTGCCAGTCGCGGTCGCCGTTGAGGGCGAAGACGGGGCAGCGTGTGGCGGCGATGTCGGCAGACGGGTCGTAGTCAATGAACCACTTATACCAAGGCACCTTCTGGATTTCTGGCAACTGACGTACAGCATCAACTGTCATGTTGCCATTCCCACCGTATAGTTCATACATACGATTCCTCTGCGATGCTGTAAGCGTGTCGCCCTTCACGCCAGGGCCTGCCAGCGAGACGAGGAAGTCTGTCTTTCCCTGTGCGCCAAGCAGGAAGCCGATGAGCCCGCCCTCGCTGTGACCGATGATGCCAACCTTGCTGAAGGCTTTGCGGCTACGCAGGTATTCCAGTCCGGCTGCGGCATCACGGGCGAAGTCCTCACTCGTGGCGTTCCTCACGTCGCCGCCTTTGGAGGCTCCCGTGGCGCGGTCGTCGTAGCGCAACGAGGCGATGCCCTGGCGTGCCAGATAGTCGGCAATGACGAGGAAGGGCTTATGGTCGAAGATTTCCTCGTCGCGATTCTCCTGACCGCTGCCCGTGACAAATAGGACAACGAGAGGTTTCTGCTTCGACTTCGGATTATAGCCTACTGGCCACATTAGCGTTCCCGCCAGCGTGGCACTATCCCGTTCGTTGCGGAATGTCACCTCCTCAGTTTCATACGGGAATGGCGGCTGCGGGTTCTGCGGACGTTTCAGCTCTTCCGTTCCCTTTGTCAGCACCAGCGGCAGCGACATGCCGTTCTGCATGAACGTGCCAACAATCTTACCGTCCTTCAGCCGTCCGCTGTAAGAAGCGTTTATGCTTTTGACGCTTACCGCCAGCGAGTCGTATGACAGGAAATCCGTCTTGCACGGTATGCCATTTGCGCTCTGGTCGGGGCTGTCCATCGTCACATTCACATGGCCATCTGCCTGCTTAAGATGGAACACCAGCGTCAGTTTTGCAACGCCTAAGTCAAGCTTGCCCGTCCATGAGCCGATGAGGTCAACTTGCGCCTCGGCAGTTAGTGCTGCGAGGCCGAGGATGATTGATAGGATGATTTTCTTCATATCGTCATATTCATCAGATTATGCCGCAAAGATACAGACTTTCCTTGAATTAAGGAAACTTTTGGTAGATTATTTCCTAAAATATAGGAAAGCTGAAGTCTATGGCATCGACATCTCTGAGGAAAGCGTGGAAAAGGCCAAAAAAGTAAATGCCAAGGCTATGGAATAGCCACCAGCGGAACGGCTGTAGTCATTTAAGCTGGTGCTGTCGGCATTGAAGCATTAATTTATTTCCCTTTTCTAAACTCCCTGGGTGTCATGCCCTTCATCCGATTGAAGAAACGGGCGAAGGTGGTGACTTCGGCGAAATGGAGTTGCTCAGATATCTGCGTGATACTCAGTGTTGTTTGTCGCAGCAGGAAGGTGGCTTCCATCAAGAGCATCTGGTTGATGTAATCAACGACGGTGCGGCCGCCTGACACTTGGCGGACAACACGCGACAGGTAAGTGGTGGTGATGCAGAGTTCGGAGGCGTAGAAGCCGATGTCGTGGTGCTCTTCGAAATGCTGGGGCAACAGGCCGAGGAATCCGAGAAAGATTTCTTCGACACGCTTTGGGAAGCGGTGCTCGCGGATGCTGTGCTGCTGGATGGTAGAGAGGTCGGTGAGGAAGAGGTTGTAGAGCATGCGCAAGCTGTCGTTGGCCAGTGGGAGACCCATCTGCTGATAGTGAATCATCATCTGTATCAGTTCGCGCAGGCGTTGAAAATCATCGGCTTTCAGTGGGAGCACGGGCGAGGTGAGTTCCACCACTGTGAAGTAGGCCGTACGGATGGCATCGCGCACGGTGGGCAGGCTGAGCGTGAAGTGTTCGTCGGCCAACAAGCAGATGCCGCTGTAGTCGCTGGAGGACGAAAGCACAGTGACCTCGAAGCCGGGCGAATAGGTATAGAGGTCGCCCTCACGAAGAGTCAGTTCGCTATTATTATATAATATGGTAAGCCAGCCTCGCGTTATAATCGTATAGATGTAGCACGACAGGAATCCGTGCGTCTGGTTAGCGCCGAATGACCACTCAGCATTGGTTTCCAAGCAGATGACGTTTCCATCCCACTCACCCTCGGGTACGGGCAGGTTTCTTATTTGCCAAAATTCCTTCAAACTGTACATAATCGCACTATTTGGGGGCAAAGATACAAATAATTTTTGAATTTATTCCGTTTTAGTCGGTTTTTGTTTCGTTTGGGCTTGCAATTGTATATAATATAATGTGTAATTTTGCATCCAGATAACAAATAACATAATTATTCACTTAAAAACAATTCAGATTATGGACAAGCAGAAATCAATCGAAGCATTGCAGTTCTTCGTAACAGGCCTCTCTGAGGGCGCATTCGTTCACAAGGTACAGGGACAGATTTTCAAGGCTCAGGGCTTCACGAAGCTGGGCGAGAAGTACATCGGCCATTACACTGAGGAGATGGAATGGGTGGAGAAGTTCATCGACCGCATCCTCGACCTGGGCGGCGAAGTGAAGGTGGAGAAGCACGAGGCTCGCACGCTGTGCTACGACCCCATCGAGTACATCAAGGAAGACCTGAAGATTCAGGAGCCAGGTGTGGAGCTGTTGCGCAAGTGCATGGGTTCAGTATGCGAGGACTATCTCACCTTCGACATTCTGAAGGCTTATCTGGCTGACGAGGAGGAAGACCTCTACTGGAGTCAGGGCGCACTCGAGATGATTGAGAAGATTGGCGCACAGAATTGGCTGATCAAGCAAATGTAGTTCATTGAACATTAACCATTGAACATTGAACATTATGAAGGAGAAGGTATTACAAGCTATGCGTGAGTTCGGTGCTCCCGTGAACGCTGGCAAGATTGCGGAGATCACAGGTATCGACCGCAAGGAAGTAGATAAGGCTTTTGCCGAGTTGAAGAAGGAAGGCGCCATCGTTTCGCCCGTCCGCTGCAAGTGGGCACCAGCCCAGTAATTAAAGGAGGGCTTCGGCTCTCCTTTTCCAACCTTTAAAACAACTACTATTATGACAAAGTTCAAATGTCCCTGCAAATACACCTACGACCCTGAAAAGGGCGACCCCAAACAGAACATTGCTCCCGGCACTCCCTTTGAGGAACTGCCCGACACATGGCGCTGCCCCCGCTGCAAGCGTAAGAAAGAGAAATTCGTAGCTGTGGAAGAATAAATACAACGCAATTATGGCAAAAAACGCAATCCGCTATTACAGTAAGTTTGGTCATACCAAAAAGATGGTAGAGGCCGTGAAAGACATCGTGGGCGCAGAACCTCAGTTGGTTAGTGTGCCACTGTTGGAACCTGTTGACACACTCTTTCTTGGAGCAGGAGTGTTCTTGGGCAAAGTGAACGGCAGCGTGATGGACTTTATCCAATCGCTCACGCCCGATAAAGTGAAGCGTGTGGTATGCTTTGGCTCGTGTGCCATCATCAAATCACCTGTGCCACAGATGCGACAAGCCCTCCAAGCCAAAGGCATCGCCGTAAGCGACAAGGAGTTTACTTGCAGTGGTTCGATGGGACCTGTCAAGGCAGGACATCCTAACGATGCCGACATCAAAGCGTTTAAGGAGTTTGTGAGGACGGTTCTCGACCAATAGAAGTTTTTTCTCATGCAACTGAACGAATACATGAGCGGAAGCATCCGCAACATTATGGCGACAGCATACAAGAGTGTGCTGACTAATCCACGTGAGGCAAGGTTTGTGCTGAAACTTCAACAGACTTTTGCCCGTTCGGAAAAGCGGAGAGCGAAAGTGAAGCAGGAGGAGGGCATAGATGTGCCTCCCTTCCTCATTAGCAGTATCTCCACAACCTGCAATCTCTCGTGTAAGGGTTGCTATGCCCGTGCCAATGGCATCGCTGACGACCCTGGCAAGAGTCAACGTGGTACCATGTCACCAGAGGAATGGAAGCAAGTCTTCACCGAGGCTGCCGAATTGGGCATCAACTTCTCGCTCCTGGCGGGTGGTGAACCCATGATGCGCAAGGACATTTTGGAGAAGGTGGCAGAAGTGAAGGACATGATTTTCCCCATCTTTACCAACGGCACGCTCATCGGTCCCTCGTACATGGAGTTCCTGAAGAAACACCTGAACATGGTGCCCGTCATCAGCATCGAAGGAACAGAGCATGGAACCGACGAACGTCGCGGCAAAGGCATGTTCAGACGTGCCATGATGGCTATGGAAATGCTGAAGAAGGAGAACCTGTTCTTCGGAACGAGCATAACGGTCACGACGGAGAACATGGACTTCGTGATTTCCGACCCATTTGTCAATCAGTTGCAAGACTTTGGCTGTAAACTCATCATCTATGTGGAATATGTGCCCACCGAACGCGGCACAGAACACTTGGTGTTGAGTGAGTCCGAAAACACACGGATGGAGAAAGTGCAGGAACATCAACGTGAGCAATTTCCCAACATGGTTATCATCTCCTTCCCTGGTGATGAGAAACATATGGGCGGTTGTCTGGCTGGTGGTCGTGGCTTCTTCCACATTGGTCCCGATGGGGCAGCCGAACCCTGTCCGTTCTCTCCCTTCAGCGACAGCAACGTGCTCTCACTCGGTGTAAGTGGAGCCTTGAAGTCACCCTTTTTCAAGCGACTCCGCGATGCGCGTCTTGTGGGTGGCGAACACACGGGAGGCTGTGCATTGTGGGAACATAGGGAAGAAGTGGCTGACATTATGCAGTCATTGGAGGGTGCTACCATCAATGAAAAATGATTTAAAAATGAAATTTTTTATTTATTAACTTTTGCGGCCATTATCAGCTTAATATCCTGCAAAAATACAACAAATGACAACAATATGAATACGGTTTATGATTATACCGCCTTCTCAAATAAGGGTAAAGAAGTGAATTTTGCCGACTTCAAGGGCAAAGTGCTGCTGTTAGTCAACACCGCCAGCAAATGCGGCTTCACGCCCCAGTTCGCAGGACTGGAGGAACTGAACCAGAAGTATAGGGACAAGGGTCTCGTCATCATTGGCTTCCCCTGCAACCAGTTCAAAGAACAGGATCCGGCAGATGACAGCAAGATTGAAGAGTTCTGTCAGTTGAACTACGGCGTCACGTTCCAGATTATGAAAAAAGGTGATGTCAACGGTCCCGATGCCCAGCCCATTTTCGAGTATCTGAAGTCACAGGCTCCCACCGAGGAATACAAGGGTCTGAAGGCCAAGGCCGCACACGCCCTCCTGAAGACCCTCAGCAAGAGCGTGGAGAAGGACAGTGACATCCTGTGGAACTTCACCAAGTTCCTGATCTCGAAGGACGGTACGACCATCAAGCGCTACGCTCCAACGACCGAACCGAAAGACTTCGAGAAGGACATTGAGGCGATGCTATGATAACGCTCGCCATAGGACTTCTCATCCCTCTGCTGGGCACGATGCTCGGCTCGACCTTCGTGTTCTTCATGCGCGACGCGATGTCGGCACGGCTGCAAAAGTCGTTGCTCGGCTTCGCGTCGGGCGTGATGGTGGCTGCTTCGGTGTGGTCGCTGCTCATTCCGGCCATAGAGATGGGAGCAGATAGCGGCAAATGGGCCGTGGTGCCTGCTGCCGTAGGCTTCCTTTTAGGCATGGGTTTCCTGCTGCTGATTGACGAACTGACACCACACCTGCACATCGGCACAGACAAGCCCGAGGGCCTGCGCTCCCATCTGTCAAAGACCGCCATGCTGGCCCTGGCCGTCACCATCCACAACCTGCCCGAGGGTATGGCCGTCGGCGTGGTGTTCGCAGGAGCCGAGAACGGAGCTGCACACATCTCGTTGGCAGGTGCCATTGCCGTGTCGTTGGGTATCGCCATACAGAATGTCCCCGAAGGAGCCATCATCTCCATGCCGATGCGGGCGGCAGGCAACAGCCGTTGGCGCTCGTTCCTGCTGGGTTCCCTGAGTGGCGCTGTAGAACCCATCGGTGCCGTCGCAGTCCTGCTGCTGGCCTCATTGCTGATGCCCGCCCTACCCTACCTGCTCGCTTTTGCCGCCGGTGCCATGTTCTATGTCGTGGTCGAGGAACTCATCCCCGAAGCCTCCAGCGGTCAGCACTCCAACCTCAGCACCATTGGCTTTGCCATTGGCTTCGTTCTGATGATGATACTCGATGTGGTGATTGGTTAATGACAGTTCGCAGAAAACAAGCAGAATGTGCTGTATTTAAGGTGCCAGTACTTTACACTGACTCTGTAAGTAGCTGATACTCAGCATTGCCTCGCCGCCGCCCGGCTGCCGTAGAGGAGTAATTAAACTCTCTGATATAATGAAAGGGACCTGCCCTCCCGTTTGGGCAGGTCCTTTTTTGCACTCTAGAGATAAAGATGTCTAACCTATCTCCCCTTCCTATACATACTTGGATTAATACCCTTCATCCTTGTGAAGAAACGGGTGAGCGAAGCAGTCTCAGAAAAGTGCAGGCGGACGGCAATATCTGAGATAGGGAGTGAGGTCTGCTGCAACAGGTAGGAGGCCTCCATCAGAAGCATCTGATTGATGTAATCGACGACGGTACGGCCTGAAACCTCACGGACAATCTGTGAGAGATAGCGCGGCGTGATGCAGAGCTGTGAGGCATA
>JAFYDA010000089.1 GCA_017545045.1 Prevotella sp.
CCTTTCTCCCTCGCCCTGAAGGAGTTCCGCATCGTCAACTATCCTGGCACAGACGCACCCCTCGACTACCAGAGCACTATACAATGCACAATGCATAATGCACAATGCACAATGCATAATGCACAATGCACAATGAAGGGTGATACATTGAAAAACGAGTTCCGCGTTTCCATGAACCACATCGGTAATATCGACGGTTACCGCCTCTTCCAGCAAAGCTACGACAGCGACGGCCAGGGTGTCACCCTCGGCCTTAGCTACGACCCCTACGGCATTGCCATCACCTACGCTGGTTACCTTATATTATTAATAGGTATCATCGCCACGCTGCTGTCGCGGAAGACGCAGATGCGCGCTCTCTACCGCAAGGTCATCACCATAGCGTTGCTCTTGGTAAGTATTCATGCCGGTGCGGACAATTCTCAATTATCAATTATCAATCCTCAATTTGTCGTAGACAAAGACATCGCCCACCGCATGGGCACCATCCACGTACTCTACAACAACCGCATCTGCCCGCTGAACACCGTCGCCACCGACTTCACCATGAAGATGACTGGCAGCGACTCCTGGCACGGCTATTCAGCCGACGAGGTCTTTTTCAGCTGGATGATATATTACGGGCCGTGGGAGAAATGCCTCACCCCCGACCCCTCTCCCACTGGAGAGGGGAGTGGTTACTCTAAGGATCAAAAGCGGGCTGCCGAGAAGCGTGCCATCGTCGAGATGTTCTACAGCGGCCAGTTCACCAAGATATTTCCTTATTGCATTGACGGTGCTGTCAGTTGGTATTCGCCGGGAGGACAGGTCTTGCCAAAAGCAATTCCCGTCAAGGAGCAGTTCTTCATCAAGCAGTCGATGGACTTCTTGACTGAGGCCATCGTCACCGGCCAACACGACCGCGCCGTCGAAATCATTGCGAAGATCAAACTCTTCCAGCGCGATATGGTGGGCGACATACTACCCAGCAACACACAGACGCAGGCCGAAATCTTCTATAACACCCTCCGCGCCCAGAAGTGGCCTGTGTTCCTGTCCCTCACCCTCAGCCTGCTGCTCTGCGTGGCGATGCTCTTCTGGCGCAAACCAATGATTCGCTCTTCACTCTTCACTTTTACCTTCCTTCTCTTTGCCTATATCACCTTGCAGCTCGCCCTCCGCTGGTGGCTCAGCGGCCACATACCCGTGAGCAACGGCCCCGAGACCATGCTCTTCATGGCGTGGGCCGTACTGCTGCTCACCATCGCTGGGGGTGAGGTTATCCTCGGCTTTGGACCGCTCATCGCGTCTTTCTGCCTTCTGGTGGCCATGCTCGGTGGCAGCTCCGAAATCACGCCGCTGATGCCAGTCCTCCAGTCGCCGCTGCTCTCCATCCATGTCATGACGGTGATGTGCGCCTACGCGCTCTTCGCTCTCCTGATGCTGATAGGCATATATGCTTTCTGGGCCCCAGACATGGAACGCATCACCGCCCTGTCGCAGCTATTGCTTTACCCCGCCGTATTCCTCCTCACCGTCGGCATCTTCCTCGGTGCAGTCTGGGCCAACGTGTCGTGGGGTTGTTATTGGTCGTGGGATCCCAAGGAGTCGTGGGCACTCATCACGCTGATGGTCTATGCCGTGCCTCTGCATGCCGCCTCCATCCCCCGTTTCCGCCGTCCCCGTTTCTACCACCTCTACATGGTTGTCGCTTTCCTCACCGTGCTCATCACCTATTTCGGCGTGAACTACCTTCTGGGCGGCATGCACAGCTACGCATAGTCGTACACCTGAGACAAATAAAGAAAAAAAAGAACAGGAAAAAAAAGCAGGAATCGGGAAAATATGCGTACCTTTGTGCCCAAAATGTACTACGCGACCGATGAAAGCTAAACTTGTAGAGAAGAAGTACCTCGTGACGTTTATCCTCGTCACGACGCTGTTTGCCCTGTGGGGCTTTGCGAATGATATCACGAACCCGATGGTGGCGGCGTTCCAGACGGTGATGGAACTGTCGGCAACGAAAGCCTCGATGGTACAGTTTGCCTTCTATGGAGGCTATGCCACGATGGCTATTCCCGCCGCCCTGTTCATTCAGAAATACAGCTACAAGAGTGGCATCCTGCTCGGTCTGGCACTGTATGCCGTGGGTGCGTTCCTCTTCATACCAGCCGCTGCCAACGAGAGCTTCACGTTCTTCTGTCTCTCGCTCTACATCCTGACCTTCGGACTGGCGTTCCTTGAGACAACGGCCAACCCCTTCATCCTGTCATTGGGCGACAAGGCGACCAGCACCCGACGACTGAATCTGGCGCAGGCCTTCAACCCCATGGGCTCGCTCTGTGGCATGAGCGTGGCCTCGCTCATCGTACTGCCCCAGCTATGGAGCGACCGCCGCGATGAGGCCGGACAGATTATCTTCTTCTCTCTGTCGGAGGCCGAGAAGGCCAGCATCCGCGTACACGATCTGGCCGTCATCCGTAATCCTTACGTCGCCATCGGATTGGTGGTAGTCATGGTGGCGGTGGTCATCGCCCTCACAAAGATGCCAAAGACACAGAGTGAGGAACAGAAGGAACAGGGTCACATACATACGACGCGACAGACACTGCATAACCTGTGGCACAACACCATCTATCGCGAGGGTGTATTCGCACAGATGTTCTATGTCGCCGCACAGATCATGACGTGGACGTTTATCATCCAGTACGCTGACAACCTGGGCATCAATAAGGCGACGGCACAGACATACAACATCGTGGCGATGTCGCTATTCCTCTGCAGCCGTTTCATCTCGACCTTCCTGATGAGATACGTCAACAGCCGACTGCTGCTGGCTGCATTTGGCTGTGGAGCCGCCATCTGCTCGCTGGGAGCCGTCGCCATTGTGGGCATGACGGGACTCTACTGTCTGGTGGGTATCAGTTTCTTTATGTCGCTGATGTTCCCCACCATCTATGGCATTGCCCTGGAGGATGTCGACCACCGCGACCACACGCTGGGCGCCGCCTTCCTGGTGATGGCCATCGTGGGCGGAGCGCTGATGCCGCCACTGCAGGGCATGATTATCGACCAGCAGACCGTCATGGGCCATCCGGCAGTCAACGCTTCGTTCGTCTTGCCGTTCATCTGCTTCCTGCTGATTATCGCTTATGGCTATCGTTCACACGCAAAACTTAGTAAGTAATATGAGATACACAGAATTAGGAAAGACGGGAATGAAGATTTCCCACATCAGCTATGGCGCCTCGTCGCTGGGCAGCGTCTTCCGCGAAACCAACGAGAAGGAAAGCTTTGAGGCTGTCGAGGCAGCCATCGAAGGCGGTATCAACTTCATCGACGTCAGCCCATACTACGGCCACTACAAGGCTGAGACGGTGTTGGGCAAGGCACTGAGGAACATACCGCGAGACAAATACTACCTCAGCACGAAGGTTGGCCGATACGGCAAGAACGGCAAGAACACGTGGGACTACTCGGCACAGCGCGTCACCGACAGCGTCTACGAGAGTATGGAACGTCTGGGCGTCGACTTCATCGACCTGATTAATGTCCACGATATTGAGTTCCAGGCAGCACTGCCAGGCGGCCTGCAGAAAGTCGTAGACGAGACACTGCCCGCACTCATTGAACTGAAGGCAAAGGGCGTCGTGGGTCACGTCGGCATCACCGACCTGCAGTTACAGAACCTGAAGTGGGTGATTGAGCATTGCGAGAAGGGAACGGTGGAGAGCGTACTGAACTTCTGCCACTACACGCTGAACGACGATGCGCTCGAGGACTACTTAGGCTTCTTTGAAATGAATGGTGTCGGTGTCATCAACGCCTCACCGTTGTCAATGGGACTGCTCAGCCAGCGTGGCGTGCCCGACTGGCATCCCGCTCCGAAAATGCTGGTGAAGGTCTGCCAGGATGCTGCTGCCTATTGTCGAGAGAAAGGCTACGCCATAGAGAAGTTAGCCGTGCAGTACAGCGTCAGCTGTCCACGTATTGCCTCGACGCTTTTCTCGTCGGCCAATCCCGACAACGTGCGTCGCAACATAGAATGGGCCAACGAAGAACCTGACTGGAACCTGGTCAAGGCAGTGAAAGAGATTATCGGCGAACAGCAGCGTGTAACATGGGCAAACTCATAATCGACGCACACAGCCACCTGTGGCTGAAACAAGACACAACGGTAGACGGCCGTCGTATCTTGTCGCTCAAGAACGGACGTAGCATCTTCATGGACGAAGAGGTACAGATGATTCCACCGTTCATCATCGACGGACGCAACACAGCCGAGGTATTCCTGTCGAACATGGACTATGCCCAAGTGGGCGGGGCCGTCGTAGTTCAGGAACTGATTGACGGTTGCCAGAACGACTATTTGGCTGACGTCCAAAGCCGCTTCCCTGACCGTTTCTTCTGCATGGGTATGGCATGGAACGCTGACGAGGCACAAGCTGTCATCGACATGGGACTGAAAGGCATTGCGTATCCCGGCCACCGCATGACGGAACCGCTGACGGAGCTGATGCCCGTCTTCAAACTCATGGAACAGCAGGGACTGGTACTCTCGATGTGTTTAGGCGACAACGAGGCGCAGATAGCCGAGATGGCTGAGGTCATCCAGGAATGTCCGCAGCTGAAGGTCGCCATCGGACATTTCGGCATGCCGACAACGCCGTCCTTCCGCAGTCAGGTGCTCCTGGCCAGACAGGGCGACAACGTCATGGTGGAGTCGGGTGGCATCACATGGCTCTACAACCCGGAATTCTACCCTTACCCCACGGCCATCCGCCGCATTCGCGAGGCTGCAGACCTCGTTGGTTGGGAACGGCTGATGTGGGGCTCAGACTATCCGCGCACCATCACCGCCATCACCTACCGCATGTCGTATGACTTCGTCGAGAAATCGACAGAACTGACAGCCGAAGAGAAGGCACTCTTCCTTGGCGAGAACGCCCGCCGCTTCTATGGCTTTAAGAATCTACCCGAATTACCGTATATTAAAAATATGTCAGAATGAAAGCAATACAAATCTCACACAATCAGGAACTGAACATCATAGACATTGAGAAGCCGCAGGCCCCCGGCTACGGCGAGATACTGCTGAAGCTACACTACGTCGGCTTCTGCGGTTCAGACATCAATACCTTCATGGGTCGTAACACGATGGCATTGAACCCTGTCATCCCCGGCCACGAGGTGGGCGCTACCATCGAGACCGTCGGCGACGGCGTGCCTGAGGGACTGAAGCCCGGCATGGTGGTGACATGCAACCCATATACGAACTGCGGCAAATGCGCTTCGTGCCGTAACCAGCGCGTCAACGCCTGTCAGCATAACGAGACACTCGGCGTACAGCGCCACGGTGCGATGAAGGAATATATCGTGCTGCCGTGGGAGAAAGTCATTCCCGCCGGACTGCTGACGACGAAGACCTGTGCACTGGTGGAACCGATGTCCGTCGGCTTCCACGCCGTCAGCCGCGCCCAGGTGACCGATATCGACGTCGTGCTGGTCATCGGTTGCGGTATGGTAGGCATGGGTGCCGTTGTGCGCTCAGCCATGCGTGGCGCCACCGTCGTGGCAGCCGACATCGACGACGAGAAACTGGCACTGGCCAAGCAGATGGGTGCATCGTACACCATCAATACCAAGACGGAGGATGTCCACCAACGTCTGTTGGAGATGACCAGTGGCTTCGGCCCTGACGTCGTCATCGAGGCTGTTGGCAGCACGCCGACCTATCAGATGGCCGTCGACGAGGTGGCCTTCACGGGTCGTGTCGTCTGCATCGGCTATGCCAAGGCCGAAGTGTCGTTTGAGACGAAGTACTTTGTACAGAAAGAACTCGACATCCGCGGCTCACGCAATGCCCAGCCCTCCGACTTCCGTGCCGTCATCCACTATCTGGAGCGTGGCACCTGTCCCGTCGATGCCCTCATCACGAAGGTCATCCGTCCGGAGGAGGCTCTCGACACCATGCGCTGGTGGAGCCAGAACCCCGGCAAGGTATTCCGCATCCTCGTAGAATTCTAATCATAGTGCCCTGCGGTTTTGCCGCAGGTAATCATCTCATGACAGAACAGGAGAAAGACGAACGCTTCATGCGCTTAGCGCTGGATGAAGCCCATAAGGCAGCCGACGAGGGAGAAATCCCCATCGGCTGCGTTGTCGTATGTCGCGACCGCATTGTAGCCCGCAGCCACAATCTGACGGAGACACTCTGCGACGTCACGGCTCATGCTGAGATGCAGGCCATCACCGCCGCCGCCAACACCCTGGGCGGCAAGTACCTGACCGACTGCACACTCTACGTCACCGTGGAGCCTTGTCCGATGTGTGCCGGAGCCTTAGGCTGGTCGCAGATTCCCCGCATCGTCTACGGTTGTAGCGACGAGAAACGCGGCTACCGTCTATATGCCCCACGGGTCTTGCACCCCAAGTCAAACGTAACGAGCGGCATTCTGGAAGAAGAATGCCGCCAATTGATGCTGGATTTCTTTCGGAATCGACGTTAAGACGGCTCCAAAGTGGTAGCAAAAACGCGGAATTGCGTAGTTTTTTGTTAACATTTTGCCCTAAATTGTATTTTTTTTATAAAAAAATTCTTTATTTTAAAACTTATGTATTATCTTTGCCGACTGAATTACCGTGAAACGTTATGTCCTTGTCCATAATGGGACTAATATAATAATGTACGCGTAAAGAAACTATAACCAATTAATTAATATCAAAAAAACGAGAGAGATTATGAAAAAAAGACTAACAATGTTTTTGGCAAGCCTGCTGATTTGTATTTCGGCAGCTGCTCAGACACAGGTCACAGGTACCGTACTCTCACAGGAGGATGGCCAGCCCATTATCGGCGCTGCCGTCCGTATTGAGGGAATCAAGGTAGGCATGCTGACCGACGTAAACGGTCGATTCTCGCTGACCATGCCTCAGGGCAAGACTCAGATTACCATTTCCTATCTGGGTTATGAGACAAAGACCGTTACTGCTAAGAACGGTATGCGTGTGTTTATGAAGGCCGATGCCCACTCGCTGGACGAGGTGGTGGTTACGGCTATGGGTATGAACCGTCAGCAGAAGACGCTGGGTTACTCTGCACAGCAGTTGGATTCTGAGGAACTGACGCTGGGTAAGATGACCGATGTCACCTCGGCTTTGGCTGGTAAGGTTGCCGGTGTGCAGATTAGCACCACCTCTACCGACCCTGGACAGGCCAATTCGGTGATTATCCGTGGTATCAGCTCTATCAATGGTAACAACCAGCCGCTGTATGTCGTCGACGGTGTGCCCCTCCAGCAGACCACGTTCTCAGGTACCCAGAAGGGACAGGACGAGTTTGCCAACGCTGTCGGTGGTATTTCGAGCATCAACCCCAACGATATCGAGTCAATGACCGTACTGAAGGGTGCAGCCGCTACCGCCTTGTATGGTAGCCGTGCAGCCAACGGTGTCATCATGATTACCACCAAAGGTGGTAAGAAGCATGGCGATAAGAACATGCAAATCAGCTACGACGGTAGTGTGCAGTGGCGCCAGGTGTCTTACCTGCCCAAGCTCCAGAATGACTTCGGTCAGGGTTGGAACGGTCAGCAGACCTTCATCGAGAACGGTTCTTGGGGTCCTGAGTTCGACGGCTCTACCCAGGTGTATGGTCCTATCTGGAACCATCAGCAGCTCATCCACAAGTATGAGGCTCAGGAAGACAATATCAAGGACTTCTTCGATACGGGTATCTCAACCAACCACAGCGTAGCGCTGAATGGTGTGTCGAACGACAACAAGATGACCTACTACCTGAGCTATTCTTATACCTCAGACAATGGTATCATCCCTGGCGACAAGGACACCTACAAGCGTAACACGATCGCCTATCGCGGCAGCTACGAGGCTAACGAATGGTTGAAACTGTCATCGAGCGTTAACCTGTCGAACTCAAAGACCAACACCGTGGGTACCTATCAGGGTACTTCGATGATTGACGGTATCTTGGAGTTCCCCCGCGACATCAGCCTTGTCGACCGTCAGGACCTCGATTCTCCGTTCGCTACGCCAGAGGCTTGGTACACACCTTACGGTATCACCAACCCTTACTGGGCTATCGAGAACAACTACAACCACAATGACGCCAAGCAGGTGTTCGGTAAGATTCAGGCCGACATCAAGCCTCTGAAGCAGCTGACGCTGACTTATCGCTTTGGTTTCGACTATACCGACTACGACCACAAGCTCGGTGTTCCCGAGATTGCACTGGATGACGCCCTGATCAACGAGGACTATGGTTATGCTCCCTCGAAGATGAACCAGAGCGGATATGTTTCTGCACAGTATCTGCGTAAGTATGAGCTGAACCACGACTTCCTGGCCAACTGGCAGGACAAGTACCTGGACGACAAACTCGACGTGAATCTGATGGCTGGTGTGAACATGAGTGAGCGCTATGCCACCTATACCCGCAATCAGACTGACGGGCTGACCTTCGGTACTGGTTTCTGGCAGCTGAGCAACGGTTCTACCAAGACTGAGATTATGGAGAACCAGTCGAAGCGCCGCTCCGTGGGTCTCTTTGCCGATCTGACCTTAGGCTGGGACGAGATGGTCTATCTGGACATCACCGCCCGTAACGACTGGTCGTCGACACTGCCCTTGGAGAAGAACAGCTACTTCTATCCTGGTGCTACACTGAGCTGGATTTTCACGAAGCTGATTCCCCAGAACGACTACCTCACCTTCGGTAAGGTGCGTGTGGCTTACGGTAAGACTGGTAACGACGCAGGTGTCTATCAGGTATATCCCCGCTACGTCCAGGCCTACAGCAACGGCTATTATGCCTCTGACCTGACCAAGTTCCCGTTCAACGGCATCAACGCGTTCCAGGCTGCTTCTACCGCTGGTAGTAACGATCTGAAGCCTGAGATGACCACTGAGTTCGAGGTGGGTATCAACCTGGCCTTCTTCAACAACCGCATCAACATCGACGCCTCTTACTACAACCGTAACACCGACGACCAGATCTTCACCCTGCCTGTTGACCCCTCTACAGGTTTCAGCTTCATGGTGACCAACTTCGGTAAGGTGAACAACAAGGGTTTCGAGCTGTTGGTTAACACCGTTCCCGTTCAGACTAAGGACTTCCGTTGGGAGTTGGGCTTCAACTTCTCTAAGAACAAGAACAAGGTTGTGTCGATGCCTGAAAGCCTTGAGGGTGGTATGGTTAACATCAACGGCTTCTCGGCTGGTGACGATGCTGTCTATATGCGTGCCGTTGAGGGTCTGCCCATGGGTGAGCTCTTCACTTATCTGCCCCAGTACACCGACGACGGTAAGCTCATCGTCGGCGAGAGTGGTCTGCCCCTGCTGACTGACGAGGTGAAGGATACCGGTAAGAACGTCAATCCTGACTGGACGGGTGGTGTCACCACGTCGCTGTCGGCTTACGGCTTCACGCTGAGTGCTTCGCTTGATATCCGTAAGGGTGGTTATATGTTCTCACGCACAAAGAACCTGATGCAGTTCACCGGTAACGGCGAGGCAACGACTTACAACGAGCGCCGTCCGTTCGTTATCCCCAACTCGGTCTATGCCGACGGTACGGAGAATACCACTCCCATCTATTTGAACAATAGTAGCTATCAGGACTATTTCAACAACTACGGTGCCGGCGAGGGTGGCGAGTTCTACCTGATGGATCGCTCGTTCGTGAAGATGCGCAACCTGACGCTGGCATACACACTGCCGAAGTCGATTGTCAGCAAGATTTATCTGAGCGATGTCACACTCTCATTGTTTGCTAACAACCTGTTCACCTGGACTCATAAGTCTAACCGCTACATCGACCCGGAGACTTCTTCTTACGGTAACGACCTTGAAGGCTTGTTCGGTGAACTCTATTCTAACCCTGCCTGCCGCAACTTCGGTTTCAACGTAGGTGTTAAATTCTAATTAAGAAGGAGGAAGAACATTATGAAGAAATTAGCTATTATATCTACCATCGTCATGGGGCTGGCCACCACTGCGTGCGACAGCTATCTGGACATTAACGAAGATCCCAACTCGCCCGCAGAGGCTAACATGACTACCAGCATCCTGTTGCCAGGTGCCGAGATGAACCTCGCTGGCAGCTATGGTGACTTCCTGCGCATCACAGGCGGATATTACGCTCAGCACTATGCGCAGACCTTCGGTACGTCAAACTATCTCGACTACTCCCAGTTCAAGATGTCGGCTACCCGTAGCAGTAGTACCTACACACAGATAAACAGCCGTGCGCTGAAGAACTTAGGTACTGTTCGCACGCTGGCTGCTCAAAAGGAGGAGTGGGGCACCTATCTGGCCGCCACCGTTCTGCGCGCCTTTGCCTATCAGGCTCTCGTAGACTGCTACGGTGAAGTTCCTTATACCCAGGCGTTCACATCGACGACGTCGCCTAACTACGACAACGGTGAGGTCGTCTACGCAGGTATCCTGGCCGAACTTGACGAGGCCCTGTCGAAAGCTCAGTCGTCTGACCAGGTGGCTACCAACTTCCTGTTCCCCGGCGAGAAGGCTGAGCCCTGGATTCAGTTTGCCAACGCCGTGAAGCTCAAGATTCTCATGCGTGAGGCTGACGTTGTCGGCGATGCTGTGGCCAAGGCTGGTGCCATCATCAGCGAGGGCAACCTGCCCTTAGGCGATGTGGCCTATGCAGACTGCTGGGGCAACGAGGCAGGCTCCATGAGCCCGTACTACGCTGAGGAATTCTCGCCCGCCTGGGGTTCTACACAGGAGAATGTCGTTGCCAACATCGCCATCATCGGCACCATGCTGCAGAAGGATAGTCAAGGCAATGTTACCTATGAAGATCCCCGTCTGCCGGCCTTCTTCGAGAAGAATGCATCGGGCGCTTACACGGGTGCCATCTCTGGAACGAACTTCTCTACGTCAGATTCTTACAAGTCTACCTACTGGTGTCGTCCTGTTGCCAGCTACGACATGCCGGTCTACTTGATTACCGTCTCTGAGGTTGAGTTCTTCATTGCCGAGTACTATGCCCGTCAGGGTAATGCCGCTCAGGCCGAGGCTCACTACAAAGCCGCCATCGAGGCTTCTTGCGAAACGGCTGGTGTTGATGGTGCCGACGTGGTTATTGCACAGTTCCCCTACAACCAGAACGCCTACAAGCAGTGCATCGGTATCTCTAAGTGGATTGCACTCGCCGGTGTTAACAACTTCGAGGCTTGGTGCGAGGCTCGCCGTCTGAATTATCCGGCATTCGGAACCGTCACTGGTTCTCAGATGTATAACCTGAAGGATGACAGTTCATATCGCCCCGAGTACTACGAGCCAGGTACACTCTACACACCTATCCAGGTGGAAGACAAGGTGGGACAGAACAAGATTCTTGAGCGCTGGCCGTACGCAGAGAGTTCTTCGTCGCGCAACAGCAATACTCCTGAATTCCCCGGCTACACCACTCCTATCTTCTGGAGTAAGTAATCGGAGTTAAGTCTTTAATTCATCAAACAGAAAAGACACAGACATGAAAAAGAATATATTTTATACAATGCTTTTTGCAGCGGCTATGTTCACACTGGCCAGCTGTGGTGACGACGAGTCAGAAGGAAAGTCACGCATTACCTATTATCCGACCATCGAGCTGAAGGGCGACGACCCCTACCTGGTGGCTAAGGGTTCTACCTATCAGGATCCGGGCTACGAGTCAATCATGGGTGGACAGGACGTGTCAGACAAGGTGACGGTGACGGGAATCCCCAACACCGCACAGTCTGGCGACTACACCGTGTCATACACCACCGTCAAGAACGATGATGGATTTGATGCCAGCGCTAAGCGCCGCGTCATCGTTGCCGACGCTAGCGATCCCATCGAAGGTCTCTATTGGATTGATCCTTCAAGCTACCGTTTGCGTCAGGGAGCCAAGAAGGCCTACGGAGCCGCCTATCCTTTGGTTGTTATGAATAATGGCGACGGCACCTATAGTGTCGACGACTTGCTCGGCGGCTGGTACTACTACGGTTCTGGTTACGGCAAGAACTATGCGATGGCAGCCACTATCTCTGTTGCTGATGATGGTACGGTAACCCTCCTCAAGAGTGCAGTTCCTGGCTGGGGCGACGCTCACGAAGACTTCAGTGGCACGTTCGATGCTGCTACGGGCACCTTTGAGATGACCACCGTCTATGCAGCAATGGACTTCGTTCAGACATGGGTAAAACAATAGTAAAGAGTAAATAAGAACTATGAAGAAAGTATTATATTCCGCAGCTCTGCTGCTCCTCGCTACACTGACATCGTGTGAGAAGGAGGACATTGAGAATACTGCTACCGTCAACATGGCTGGACAGTGGTATGTTCAGGTGGATGCCGTCGACGATGCCGGTAAACCCATTAAAAACGGTGAAGACTATTTTGGCTTTGGACGTGTACTGATTGTCACCAGCAATACTGCCGCTAACTCCACCTCCGAGATGCTGATCGATGACCTGGGAAGTTTCGACGTTGCAGCTGGCTACGGCAACGGCAACTATCCCAGCTACTCGTTGAAGAGTAAGATCAATGTTGACCTTGGTGCATTGACGTTCTCGTCGAACAACGCCACCAACCTGTCAGACAAGAACAAGTTCGATTCTGATCTCTATCCCATCACCATTGAGGGCGGTAAGATCCTCCCCGGTGCTGGCAGACAGAACAATGGCTCTGTAGCCGACAGTATCGTGTTCTACGTGAAGTACGCCGGTGACCCCTGGTTCCCCGCTGACGGCTATGCCAAGTACAAGGTCAGTGGCATCCGCTACTCAGGTCTTGTTGAGAACGACTAACATCTCTTGACGCTTCAAGCGCAAGTTATCTAACATCAGCTGGCGGCACTCTTTCCGAAGGGTGCCGCCAGTGTTTTGTCGTATTTCACCGGTTCAAAAAAGAAAAACGAGCTACATCTCTGTAACTCGTTGATTTCTTTTGTAGCGGGAGCCGGGATTGAACCGGCGACCTCATGATTATGAATCAGATTTAGACTTTTAATAAATTATAAAATTTTGGAATATATTTGCTGATTATCAGATATTTATGTAATTTTGCAGTGCAAATCTAAATCGGATTAAAATGGGCTAAAACAGGCTAAAATCGGCTAAAAAAAGGAGTAAACTTTCCCTTTACTTTCCCGAAATCAGCATCGGAAACGCCCATAAATAAAGACTTTCAGAAGAAAGACTTTCCAGAAAATACGTTTTTAGGTAGAAATTGTTGCAAAAATACAATAAAAACATACAGATAATATGGCAAAATCTACACTATCAGCAAAGATAAGTAACTGTACTATTTCGCTTGGCTTAGACAAGCGACACTCCAAAAGCAACTTGTACCCAGTATGTATCAGGTACAGCTTCAATGGTAAGTTTATGTACTACCCTATCGGTGACCAATGCACAGAAAAAGAGTTCAAGCAAATCATTGAAACAGAAAGCACACGTGGAAGGTCATCCGAATCAAGGAAATCGAATGCAAATATCAAAAAGAAATGGGAGGAAGTTTTTGAAACA